>NZ_JBUEGC010000010.1:0-137509 GCF_054963655.1 Streptomyces sp. HSS9-12
AGGTCCGGAGTTGCCCACCGTGATCGTGTAGGTGCCCGTGCCGCCTTGAGTGAAGTTCCCGCTGTGGCTCTTGCCGATGGTCAGCGAGGGCAGTGGAGCGGCCGTGCAGTCGGGGAACGTGAAGGACGCGATCCTGGTACGCCAGTTGAAGACCCCGGTGGTCGGCTGATATTGGTTCGTGTACCAGAACGTGCAGTCGTCCGACGGATCGATGGCCATGGACGTGTAGTCACCCCATCGTCCGAAGCTGGTCTGCGATCCCCCGCCGTTCTGGATGGTGGTCTCGCCGATCGGCAGTGTTCCGAGCGGGTCTCCGGCCAGGCGGCCGGTGAAACGGATCGAGGGGAACGTGGCACTGGAGGACTGCGAGTACCCGACCGCCATGTTGCCCACCTGGTCCTGGGCGGCGGAGCCCATCCACCGCCAGGTGGCGTCGGGGGCGTACGTCCCCTGCTGGTACACCGTGGGGTTGCCGCCGGACAGCCGCAACTCATACCAGCGCACTCCGGACGAAGTGCCGGCCTGAACGGAGTGGTTGACCACCAGGGATTCGTGGGTGCCGTAATTCCGGTAGGCCAGCCGATACATCAATCGGTCGGAAAGCGCCTCCAGCGTCTGGGTAGTGCCGCCCTGCGGGACGCACTGCTGCCGGACGAAGGCGTTGCAGGCGATGGTGAACGGCGCCACCGGGAGGGTGGAGGGCCCGGTGAAGGTGGAATTACCGGGCGTGGTCCAGTCGACGTGGAATTTCCAGTAGGCCAGCGTGGTGCTCGTGTCGAGCCCCACCAGCAGGTTCGGTGCACCCGAGGGCGGCGGTGTGGATCCGTCCAGGTCGGCGCCGAGCAGCCCGCCATGGCCCGGGTCGGTGTCGAAGCACTGCTGGGTGGCCGGCGCCCCGGTCAGCATCTGCGCGCGGTCCATGGCGCACACCTTGGCGCCCAGGAAGGCGGTTCCCGCCGGGTTGAACATGTTGTAGGTGACGTAGTACGCGTCGGGCCACACCGAGAGCTTCGGGTAGTCGTTGAAGTTCGTGTAGCTGAAGGCGTACCGGTTGTAGGTGCCGGTCGCGTCCGCGCTCGTGGAGACGGCCACGCACTCGTAGAACGGACCCGTCGTCGAGGCTGCGTTGGCAAACTGGGTGATGACCCAGCGCCCCGCCAGGGTGTCCCAGCGTACGACGGCGTCCCCGTCGTTGGTCGTCTCGCACGGCCCGCCGAATCCGGCCCACAGCGTGTTCGTGTTCGTCGGCCCCATGAGGGTGGCGCCGGTCTTGGAATACACGGCGAAGGCGTCGTTGACCGTTTCGACGATCTGGGTGGTGCCGACCGAGGCGTTCGGGTCCGGCGGAACACCTGGGACCTGGTAGTTGTTCGATCCGATACCATCGAAGCTGACGGTGACGGGGAGCGCTGCAACGCGCTTTTTGTCCCTTTGCACTACTGGGTCTGTCACTGCTGCTGTGGGATGCGGCACTTCTTTGACGGGGTGCGGGCCCTTGCTCTTTGACGGAGCCGCATGCAGGGTGCGCACCGGTGGCGAAGTATCGTGATGCACCGCAGGGCCGGAGTCGCCGTCTGGGCCCCGCTCGGCTGCGTGAACACCAGGCCGCACCTCGCGTACCGCCTGCGCTTCTGAGGTGACGGTGAAGCTGGCGAAGACCAGTGCAGCAGCGAGCAACAATCGTGGTCGTGGAATCCGCATGTAATCTCGCAGACACTGAGTTCGATCTTCCAGAACGGGACCGTTATAAGCCCCGCATAAATCCCTCATTGCGAGACACGCATCGTGGTTTGACGAGATCACCTTGACGGGCGCAAACTCGCTCTCCCCCGTTTGGAGAACGGGTCCGTCCTATGCGCCGCCCACGACCACTACCGCAACCACCCAGCCGACGCTCTACGCGAACTCGGTCTCACAGGCTGAGCACACATCACGCCTGCCCCAGCCCGGAAGAGTTGGCAGTCTGAGCAAGATCGACGATTCCAGCCAATGAGCGATGCTTTTTCAAGCCATCTGTAAGAGCTGTCATTCGCACCCCTTACATGTGGAGGGGAGTGCATGCCCCAGCCTGCGGACAGGCAGGCACGCGGTCGGTGGAGCGGCTTTGGGCTGGAGCTGCTTGGCGCGAGTGATCATGGCCCTTACGCTCGCCCGCGGATCGGGCAGGCTTCTGGACCTGCCCGCAATGGCCCGATCTGGGGCCATGATCTTCGAGGCTCGCGCCAAAGTGGCTGCCTAACGTGGAGCCGACCGCCCCAGCCGCAGAGGGTTTCTCCCACACCAGGCCCGCAGCCGCCAGCGCGCCGCCGGGCGCGGCCAGCCGGGCGAAGACAGAGGCAGGCCGCGCCGCTGAGGCGGCGCGCCCCCGCGCGGTGCGCGGGCCTTGACAGGAAGTCCTGACCCCTGAGGAAGGCGCCTCGCCGCCCGGCAAGCGTGTGTACGACCTGCGGCATACCTGCCTGACGACCTGGCTCAACGCGGGCATCCCGCCGGCACAGGTCACCGAATGGGCGGGCAACAGCGTCCCGGTCCTGCTCGCTACGTACGCCCGCTGTATCTCCGGTCAGCTCAAAGATCACCAGAGGCGGATCGAGGCCGGGGGAGACCTCCCCGACCTGACGGAAGATCGCTGAACCGCCCCGCGAACCTTCGACACGTATTCGACAGGGCCACCCGCAGAAATCCGGTGACCGCCCGGACAGCGCCGGACCCCGACCTGACGGAAGATCGCTGAACCGCCCCGCGAACCTTCGACACGTATTCGACAGGGCCACCCGCAGAAATCCGGTGACCGCCGGACAGCGCCGGACCACCCTCATGATCACCGAGGACGGTCCGGCGCTTACGCGTCCGCTACATACCGCCCGCTAAGGTGCCCCTGACCAGCAAAAAGGCCCTCCCAGGAGGAGGGCCTGTCAAGCGTGCACTCTGTGCGCCCCCGGCAGGACTCGAACCTGCGGCCAAGCGCTTAGAAGGCGCCTGCTCTATCCACTGAGCTACGGGGGCCGGATGAAGGCCGCGCGGCGGCCGGGACAAGGATAGGGCTCCGCGAACCTCGTCCCGGTTGCTTCACCTCCGTGACACGTTGTGGAGGTTCCGTGAAGCGGTCCGATAATCGCAGGTAGGTGGGAATCCTGCACCGTTTTTGGTGCCCGAGGCCAACGGTGTTGTGCACTCGTTATGCCCCGGGCTCAAGCGTCACACCAGTCTTCCCACGCTGTGATCGGCACACGAGCCTCATACGCTTCAAAAAGGCTCCAAAATTGGGCATTCTTCGCATGTGGCGACCTTGGACGTACGGCCTGAACTGCTCGAAGCACTGTCCGCACTGCGCGACCGTGTAGCCGCCGCACGCTTTCCGCTTCCTCTGCCGGGCGCCGTCCGTGCCCGCCGCAGTCGTGCTGAGCTGCTTGCCCAGCTCGACGACTATCTGGTGCCCCGCTTGCGCACTCCCGAAGCCCCCCTTCTCGCCGTCATCGGAGGATCCACCGGTGCCGGCAAGTCCACGCTCGTCAATTCCCTGGCGGGCCGCCAGGTCAGTGCGGCCGGGGTGTTGCGCCCCACCACCCGTACGCCCGTACTGGTCTGCCACCCCGAGGATCAACACTGGTTCGCCGGCCGCCGGGTGCTGCCCGACCTCGCCCGGCTCCGGCCGCCGCGGCAGGACACCACAGCCTCGCACGCGCAGGGCGCACCGGGCGGCCCCGCGGGCGACGGCTACGACTACGAGCCGGACACCGAGGGTGACAACGGACCGGACAACGGGCCGCCCGCCCTGCGCGTGGCGACTGCCGACACCATCCCCACCGGCCTCGCCCTGCTCGACGCCCCTGACATCGACTCCCTCGTCGCCCGCAACCGCGATCTCGCCGCCCAGCTGATCTGCGCCGCCGACATCTGGGTCCTGGTCACCACCGCGACCCGCTACGCCGACGCCGCGCCCTGGCACCTGCTGCGCACGGCCAAGGAGTACGACGTGACCCTGGTGACCGTCCTCGACCGCGTCCCCCACCAGGTCGTCGCCGACGTCTCCCGGCAGTACGGCGCGCTGCTGGAGGCCGCCGGACTCGGCGATGTGCCCCGGTTCACCATCCCCGAGCTGCCCGAATCCGCCGGCGACGGCAGCGGCTTGCTGCCCGCCAGCGCCGTCGCCCCGCTGCGCGCCTGGCTGGTCCACCGCGCCCAGGACCCGGCCGCCCGCACCGTCGCCGCCGCCCGTACGGCCAGCGGTGTGATGAACTCCCTGAACGCCCGGCTGCCCGCGCTGGCCGGCGCCGCCGCGGCCCAGCACGCGGCCGCGCTGCGCCTGGCGCACTGTGTCGAGGACGCCTACGCCGAAGTCACCGACCGGGTGCGGCGCGAAGTCGCCGACGGCGGGCTGCTCGCGGGCAACGCCCTCACCCGCTGGCGCGGCTATCCGCGCGACAGCGGTCCCGCCGAACTCCTCGACGCTTTCGTCGACAGTCTGGCCGCACTGCTGTGCTGCCGCGTCGCCGACGCCGACGAGCGCGCCGCCCGTGCCTGGCGGCAGGACCGGGCAGCGAAGGGCGGACATCTGACCGGCACTACTGCCGCCGGGGCCGCCGGTTTCGCGGACCGAATCGGGTTGGCCGTACGGCGCTGGCGGCGGTGCCTGGAGGAACTGGCCGATGAGGAAGTACGCGCCGCCGAGCGGGCGGGTGCCGCGGACTCCGACCAGGTCGCGGCACTGCTGGCCGCCGTGCTGCTCGGCGGCCGGCGGACCCGCTGGGCGGGCGACACGCTGGCGGAGACCCTGGGCGCGCAGGGCGCCGTACGCCTCAGGGACCGGGGTGGGCGGCTGCTGACCGGGTGCCTGGACCGCGTCCTGTCCGGCGAGCGCGACCGGCGGCTGGCCCCGCTGGACGCCCTCGATGTGACGCCCGAGCAGCAGGTCGAGCTGATTGCCGCGCTGTCCGTACTGCAGAAGGAGAGGTGACCGCGGTGACATCCGCCGCCACTGGCCGACCCGGCGAGCCCGCCCGGGCCACGCGCCGCCGCCCCGAGCACGGTACTGACGAGGGCCGATCCGGAGCCAATGACCAGGATGCGCCGGCTCCCCCGGTCGCAACCGCCGCCCCGCGGCAGCCGGCCCCAACGCACCCGGGCCCGACGCACAGCGGCCCTGCGCACGCCGAGCCCCAGCCTCCCGCCGCTCCCGCGACGCGGCCGGCCGGCGCGGACCGCACCTGGGACGACGGGCTGATCGCCCGGCGCGCGCGGCAGCCGGCCGGCCCCGGACCGAGCAGCGAACAGGCCTTGCTCGAGGCCCTGATGCCGGACGATCCGGGCCGGGCCAGGCAGGGCCACACCCGAGCGGGCGGCCGACCGCCCCGCCACAACTACAGCCGCGCTCTGCGGGTCCGCCTGGAGGCGCTGCGCGAGCTCATCGGACTGTCCCGAACCCGCCTGGAGACGGAGAGACTCGCCGAGGCCGGGCGCGTCCTGGAAGAGGCCGCCGCCCGACACCGGCTCTCCCTCAGCCACACCGTCATCGCCATCGCCGGAGCGTCCGGTAGTGGCAAGTCGACCCTCTTCAACGCCCTCGCCGGCGGCACGATCTCCGAGGCCGGTGTGCGCCGGCCGACGACCTCCGTCCCGATCGCCTGCACCTGGTCCGCCGGCGCGGACGGGCTCCTCGACCGGCTCGGCATCCCGCCGCACCTGCGCCGGCGCCCGCGCCGCCCGGAGGGCGAATGGGCGGAGTACGACCTGCGCGGTCTGGTCCTCCTCGACCTGCCCGACCACGACTCCGCGCTGCCCGGGCGCCGCGAGCAGGTGGACCGGCTGCTCGGCCTGGTGGACGCCATCGTCTGGGTCGTCGACCCGGAGAAGTACGCGGACGCCGTGCTGCACGAGCGCTATCTGCGCCCGCTCGCCGGCTACGCCGAAGTCACCTTCGTCGTCCTCAACCAGATCGACCGGCTGCCGGGAGATGCCACCGACCAGGTGCTCGACGACCTGCGGCGGCTCCTGGACGAGGATGGGCTCGCACTGGGTGAGCACGGCGAGCCGGGGGCGACCGTACTGGCGCTGTCGGCGCTCACCGGCAACGGTGTGGGCGAACTCCGGCGGGCACTGGCGCGGTTCAGCTCCGACGGCGGCGCTGCCGAGCGCCGGCTCGCCGCCGACGTGGCCGGGGCCACCGCACGACTGCGTCCTGCGTATGTCGCGGACGGGCGGGCCGGGCTGACGGAGCAGGCCCGCGCGGAGTTCGAGAGCCGGCTCGCGGACGCGGTGGGCGCCGAGGCCGCCGGGCAGGCCGCGGAACGCCAATGGCGGCGGCAGGCCGAGCTGTCCTGCAGCGCGCCCTGGGCGCAGCTGCGGCGTCGGTACGAGGCCAAGCGCTCGCGCGGCAAGGCGGTGCGGATCCTGGAGCCGGCACAGGCCGGTTCGGAGGACGGGAACGCCCTGAGCACGTCCCGCGCGATGGTGGAGCACGCCGTACGGACGATGGCCGACGAAGCCGCGGCAGGGCTGCCGGAGCCGTGGGGACAAGCGGTCCGGGAAGCCGCGGTGCGCGGTGCGGAGGGGCTGCCGGAGGAACTGGACCGTACGGCGGCGGGGCTGGCGGCGGGCATCGGCCGGCCCGCCGGCCCCGGCTGGTGGGCCGTCGCCGCGGCGGTGCAGGGGCTGTTGCTGATGCTCCAAGTGGCCGCGGCGCTGTGGCTGGTGGCAGCCGTGGTGCGGGGACCGACCGACAGCTGGCTGCTGCCTGCGGTCCTGATGGGGATCGGCGTCGCGGGCGGGCCGGTGCTGGAGTGGTCCTGCCGGATGGCGGCACGTGGTCCGGCGCGGCGGCACGGGCAGGAGGCGGAGCGGCGGCTGCGCGACGCGGCGGCCTACTGCGGGCGGCAACGGGTGCTGGAGCCGGTCGCTGCCGAGCTGTTGCGCTACCGGGAGGTGCGCGACCGGTACTTGGTGGCAGCGGGCGGCGCCACGCACCTGTGATGTCCATGGGCGGCTGACCGTCCCACCTGCCTGCCCCGCGCCTCCGGCGCCGGGGTCCTGTTCCCGTCCGCCTCTTGGCGGGCGGGTACACCGTCAACTCTACGCCGCAGAGAGGCAGTTGCCGCAGCACACCCCCTTGCGGGCGCAAAGTATTACTGCCCGGTTCGCAACCTTCTGCGGGACTGCGACCTCAATGGCGTACGTTGCGGAAATCTGCCGTGGAATCCACCTGATCCAATGGGTGACTTGTCGATAATCCCAGGCGTTTGAACGCTCCTGCGATAACGATTGCGATTCGGATTGGTTGTCAAGTGAGATTGGTGGGGACCCTGTTGTGCTTTCTCCTTAGGATCCCTGCGTACTCATGGGGGTTCTTGAGTTTGCATGCGAGGCGCGTACCCCCCACGCCTTGCACGGAGGGGAATCCATGTTTTCTGTACGCAGGCGAGGCTCCGCCCGCCTCGCCGCCGCGGTGCTGGCCACGGGCCTGGCCGCTGCGGGTGCGATAGCCGTCGCGGGTCCGGCGCTGGCCGATGACGCGACTCCGAGCCGGGGTGGAGCGACCGCCACCCTCGGCGGCCTGAAGATCGCCGACCAGGCCGTCATCCACCGGGACGGCGGTCGGGACCAGGAGGTCGGAGCCGGCCTCTTCGAGATGACTGTCGACGGCGGTGGCACGCTCCAGACGTACTGCATCGACATCAACAACCCGACGCAGCGCCAGGCGCAGTACCAGGAGGTCTCCTGGAGCGAGTCGTCGCTGCACAACAACGCCAGCGCGGGCAAGATCCGTTGGATCCTGCAGAACTCGTACCCGCAGGTGAACGATCTCGCCGAGCTGGCGAAGAAGGCGGGCTCCGGCCCGCTCACCGAGAAGACCGCCGCGGCCGGCACCCAGGTCGCGATCTGGCGCTACTCGGACCGCGCGAACGTCGAGGCCGTCAACCCCGAGGCCGAGAAGCTGGCCGACTACCTCGAGAAGTCGGCCCAGGACCTCGAGGAGCCCAAGGCTTCGCTGACCCTCGACCCGGCCGCCGTCTCCGGCAAGTCCGGTGACCGGCTCGGCCCGGTCACGGTCCACACCGACGCCCAGAGCGCGAGTGTGACCCCCGCCCCGGCCGCCGCCGCGAGCGGCGTCACGGTCGTCGACAAGGACGGCAAGCGCGTCACCAGCGCCACCAACGGCACCGAGCTGTTCTTCGACGTGCCGACGGGCACCGCCGACGGCTCGACCTCGTTGACCGTCCAGGCCACCACCTCGGTCCCGGTCGGCCGTGCCTTCGTCAGCGAGACCAAGAGCCAGACCCAGATCCTCGCCGGCTCCAGCGACAGCACCGTCTCGGCCACCGCCACGGCGACCTGGGCGAAGAAGGGTGCGATCCCGGCGCTCTCCGCCGAGAAGAACTGCGCCAAGGGCGGCGTGGACGTGACGGCCACCAACCAGGGCGACGAGGCGTTCACCTTCGAGCTCGCCGGCACCAAGCACACCATCGAGGCCGGCAAGTCCGAGACGATCACCGTCCCGGTGCAGGAGGACCAGGCCTACGACTTCACGATCAAGGGCCCGAACGGCTTCACCAAGACCTTCTCCGGTGTCCTGGACTGCAAGACCTCCGGCAGCGGTGGCGGTAAGCCGTCCTCCCAGCCGAGCCCGGCCACGGTCGGCGGTTCCACCACCGGCGGTGGCAACGGCGACCTCGCCGAGACCGGCAGCAGCAGCGCCACCCCGGTGATCGGCGGCATCGCCGTCGCGCTGCTCGTGATCGGTGGCGGCACGGTCTTCTTCCTCCGCAAGAAGAAGGCGGGCGCCGCGAGCGAGTAATCGTTCACCGGTGGCCGGCGGAAGGATCGCCGGGCCGCTGAGGGCCGGGCTCCTGACCAGGGGCCCGGCCCTGCCATTTGTCCGTGATATCCGGGTGCCTCTGGCCTGCTCAGGGCGTCCCCAAGCGGGCCCCGCCGGGTGCGTACCCTGGTGGTTACCGCCCACCGCGGGCGTTACGGCAAGATGGGTGTATCTGCCCACTCCCAGATCTGCCGGACGGTATCCAAGTTGGCTGAGTACATCTACACCATGCGCAAGGCGCGCAAGGCGCACGGCGACAAGGTGATCCTCGACGATGTCACCCTGAGCTTCCTGCCCGGAGCGAAGATCGGTGTCGTGGGCCCCAACGGCGCCGGCAAGTCGACGGTGCTGAAGATCATGGCCGGTCTTGAGCAGCCGTCCAACGGTGACGCATTCCTCTCGCCCGGCTACAGCGTCGGCATCCTGCTGCAGGAGCCGCCGCTGGACGAGTCCAAGACCGTCCTGGAGAACGTCCAGGACGGCGTCGCCGAGACCAAGGCCAAGCTCGACCGGTTCAACCAGATCGCCGAGCAGATGGCCACCGACTACTCCGATGAGCTGCTTGAGGAGATGGGCAAGCTCCAGGAGCAGCTCGACCACGCCGATGCCTGGGACCTCGACGCCCAGCTCGAGCAGGCGATGGACGCGCTCGGCTGCCCGCCGGGTGACTGGCCGGTCACCAACCTCTCCGGTGGTGAGCGCCGCCGCGTCGCGCTGTGCAAGCTGCTGCTGGAGGCCCCCGACCTGCTGCTGCTCGACGAGCCCACCAACCACCTGGACGCCGAGTCCGTCCAGTGGCTGGAGCAGCACCTCGCCAAGTACGCCGGCACCGTCGTCGCGATCACCCACGACCGGTACTTCCTCGACAACGTCGCCGAGTGGATCCTCGAACTCGACCGCGGCCGTGCCTACCCGTACGAGGGCAACTACTCCAAGTACCTGGAGACCAAGCAGGCCCGCCTGAAGGTCGAGGGCCAGAAGGACGCCAAGCGCGCCAAGCGCCTCAAGGAAGAGCTGGAGTGGGTCCGCTCCAACGCCAAGGGCCGCCAGGCCAAGTCCAAGGCGCGTCTGGCCCGCTACGAGGAGATGGCCGCCGAGGCCGAGAGGACCCGGAAGCTGGACTTCGAGGAGATCCAGATCCCGCCGGGCCCGCGTCTGGGCAACGTCGTGGTCGAGGTCGAGAACCTCTCCAAGGGGTTCGGCGACAAGGTCCTCATCGACGACCTCTCCTTCACCCTGCCCCGCAACGGCATCGTGGGTGTCATCGGCCCCAATGGCGCCGGAAAGACCACGCTGTTCAAGATGATCCAGGGTCTGGAGCAGCCGGACTCCGGCAACATCAAGGTCGGCGAGACGGTCAAGATCAGCTACGTCGACCAGAACCGCGCCAACATCGACCCGAAGAAGTCGCTGTGGGCCGTCGTCTCCGACGAGCTGGACTACATCAACGTCGGCCAGGTCGAGATGCCCTCGCGGGCGTACGTCTCCGCGTTCGGCTTCAAGGGCCCGGACCAGCAGAAGCCCGCCGGGGTCCTCTCCGGTGGTGAGCGCAACCGCCTCAACCTCGCGCTCACCCTCAAGCAGGGCGGCAACCTGCTGCTCCTGGACGAGCCGACCAACGACCTCGACGTCGAGACCCTGTCCTCGCTGGAGAACGCGCTGCTGGACTTCCCCGGCTGCGCCGTGGTCGTCTCCCACGACCGCTGGTTCCTCGACCGCATCGCCACCCACATCCTCGCCTACGAGGGCGACTCCAAGTGGTTCTGGTTCGAGGGCAACTTCGAGTCGTACGAGAAGAACAAGATCGAGCGGCTCGGCCCGGACGCGGCTCGTCCGCACCGCGCCACGTACAAGAAGCTGACCCGGGGCTGAGTGTGGCGCGTCACATCTTCTCCTGCCCCCTGCGCTGGTCGGACATGGATGCCTTCGGGCACGTCAACAACGCGGTCTTCGTCCGCTACCTCGAAGAGGCGCGGATCGACTTCATGTTCCGGCTGGCGCCGGGGGAGGGCAGCGCGTCGTTCACCGGCGGGTCCGTCGTCGCCCGCCACGAGATCGACTACGTACGCCCGCTGGTGCACCGGCATGAGCCGATCACCGTGGAGACCTGGGTCACCAAGATCGGCGCGGCCGCGCTGACCGTCGCGTACGAGGTGAAGGACGAGGAGCAGGTGTACGTCCGGGCCTCGACGGTCGTCGTGCCGTACGACTTCGCCGCGGGCCGCCCGCGGCGGATCACCGCCGAGGAGCGCGCCTTCCTCGAGCAGTACCGGGACGACACCGCGGAGGAGGCCGTCGCCGCATGACGGCGCTGCGCCTGGCCGATGCCCGGGAGGCGGCGGATCTCGCCGCCTTCCTGGGCCGGCTGATCCACTACGACCGGGCGGCCGTGGTACGGCTGCAGGCCGGCGGCGGGGTGCTCGCCGTCTTCGGCCGGCCGGCGTCCTTCGAGGTCCTGGCCGTGCGGACCGCTCGGCTCTCCGCCGGGGCCGCTCGGCGCGAGTCGCGGACTCCGGGGGCCTGGCAGCCCGGGATCCCCGGTGCGCTGGATGTGACCGTCTCGGCGGGTCAGCTTGCCGACGCCATTGACGCCGCACTGCGGAGGCAGGGCGTGCCGGGGCCTGGTGCCGGGTCGGAAGCCGCCGCTGCGCCGGAAGCCGGTGTCGTCACTGTTGGCACGGATGCACGGCAGGTAACCGGCGAGCTCCAGGTCACCGTTCCCGCGGCGGTCACCGGGCCGCCGTGGGCAGGGGTGCTGCCGCCTCGGGGCGGCTGGCAGCGGGTCGGCGGACTGCCCGGGCCGGAGGAGATCCGGGGCGCGGTCGCGGCGGCGGTCAGCGAGTTCCGGTCCCGGATGGAGGACCTGCCCCAGGAGCGTCGTACGCGGGCTGAGCTGGACCGGATCGGCCGCGAGATCTGGTCCCGGACGCTGGGCTCTACTCAGCTGCCGCTGCGCGCCGCGCACGCGGCGCAGTCGCTGGGCTTTCTGCGGCCCGTACCGGCGGAGGAGGCGGTCGCTGCCGCGGTCTCCGGGGACCCGGGGCCGCGCGGCAACGGTGCCGCGACCGTGGTCGTCCCGGCGGAGCCCGAGCCGTTGGCGCTTCTCGCCGCGGGGCGCTGGCTGCGCCTGCGTACGCCGTACGGGTCGATCGTCGTCCGCCAGGCGGGCCTTACGGGCGGCCTGACGGTCACCCCGGCCTGATCGCCGGCCCGTTGCCCATCCGCGCCTCCGGCGCGGATTTTTCCCGCCCACCAGCCCCTTTTTTCAGGGGCGGGTGGGGAGGGACGCCTCCGGCGTGGTGGTGACTGGGAGGCGGCGGGGGCCGCGGACCAGGAGGCCCGGGCGGTACGGCAGTTCCGCGGGGTCCTCCGCGAGCCGCAGGCCGGGGAGAGCGTCGAACAGAAGCGGCAGCGCGACGGTCGCCTCCAGACGTGCCAGCCGCGAGCCCACGCAGAAGTGCGGGCCATGCCCGAACGCCGCATGCGGCGCGGCCCGATTCCCGTCCGCGGCGGGCAGATAGCGGCTCGGCCTGAACGCGTCCGGCTCCGGGAAGTGCGCCGGGTCGCGGTTCGCCGCGGCGAGGACGGCCAAGACCGAGGCGTCGGCCGGGATGACCGCGCCCTCCCCGAGGTCCACCTCCTCGGTCGTACGCCGCCACGTCGTCCCCTCCAGGGGGCTGGCGTGCCGCAGCGCCTCCTCCACCACGGCCGCCCAGCGCGCGGAATCCCGGCGGGCGGCGGCCAGTTCATGCGGATGGCTGAGCAGCAGCAGGGACGCCGATGCCAGCAGGTTCATCGTCGTCTCGTAACCGGCGAAGAGCAGCAGGAACGCCATGGCGAGCAGTTCGCCGTCGTCCAGCCCGCCGTCGGTCGCGTCGTGGATGAGCGCGCTGAACAGATCCTCGCCCGGTTCCGGCCGCTTCTCTTCGATCAGCGCCGTGAAGTAGGCATGGAGGCTGGTCCACGCCTCGTCGACCGCGCCCTCCGGGAGGGCGTCCGCGGGTGAGCCGACCCGGTAGGTCCACTCCCGAAGATCGGCCCGGTCCGCCTCCGGCACCCCCAGCACCTCGCCGATCACCAGCACCGGCAGCGGAAATGCGAAGACGTCGACCAGGTCCACCGCGCCGCCCCCGTCGAGCCGTGCCGCCAGCTCCGCCACCAGCCCGGCCGCCAGCCGCTCGATGCGCGGCCGCAGGGCGTCGACGCGGCGCGGGCCGAAGGCGGCGGACGTCAGGCGGCGCAGCCGGGTGTGGTCGGGGGCGTCGGAGTTGAGCATGTGACGCGCGAGACCGGCCCGGGCCTGCTGCGCCGGCGAATCCGGCTTCGGCCGGCCCGCGCGCTGCGGCGGCACGTTCGAGAAGCGGGGGTCGGCGAGTACCGCACGCGTGTGGTCGTAACCGGTGACCAGCCAGGCGTACGTGCCGTTGGCCAGCGCGACCCGGACCGCCGGGCCCTGGGCGCGCAGCCGCGCGTAATACGGGTACGGGTCGCGCGCGAAGGCGGGGTCCGCAGGATCGAGGAGCACCCGCTCATCCTCGCGCATGGCCCCGGCGCCCCGGCTATGGGCCCCAGGTCAGGGCTGGTGACGGACCGCTGTGCGGTCTCCACAAGGCTTCGGCGCTTCGTGCCGGAATGGCGGCCGCCCACTCACCCCTTTTCCGGGGCGGGCGGGCGGGAAAGCGCTCAGTCCTCGGCGTTGATCATCGACGCAGCCGCGTATGTGAGATAGCTCCACAGCTGCTTCTCGTGCTCCGGAGCCAGCTCCAGCTCGTCGACGGCCGCGCGCATATGGCGCAGCCACGCGTCGTGCGCCGCGCGGTTGACCGTGAACGGCGCGTGCCGCATCCGCAGCCGCGGATGGCCGCGGTTCTCGCTGTAGGTGCGCGGACCGCCCCAGTACTGCATGAGGAACAGCGCAAGCCGCTCCTCGGCCGGGCCCAGGTCCTCCTCCGGGTACATCGGCCGCAGCAGGGGATCCTCGGCGACTCCTTGGTAGAAGCGTTGTACCAAGCGACGGAAGGTCGGCTCCCCGCCGACCTGCTCGTAGAACGTCTGCTCCTGCAGTGTGCCGCGCTGAATCTCAGTCACGGCTCCATCGTCTCAGACCACCCGGCCGAGGACCTGGGCCGTAGGACCCTAGGTGACGAACGACCTGACATATGACCAGCTTTGTCCTGATTTGTAAATCCGTTCTCAGCCCCGGCGAACCGTGATGGTGGTCCAGGCACCCACATGTACGCGGTCACCGTCCTGCAGTGGAACCGGGACGAACGGCTGGATCGGTTCCTCTCCGCCGTTGATCGTGGTGCCGTTCGTGGAGTTCTGGTCGACCACGGACCAGCTGCCGTGGGGCTGCTGGACGAGCACCGCGTGCTGGTGCGAGACGCCCGGGTCCTCCGGCGGCCGGCCCAGGTCGATGTCCGGCGACTCGCCGGTGCTGTTGCGGCGGCGGCCGATGGTGACCTGGCCGCCGGTGAGCGGAAGTTGCTGTTCTCCGGAGTACCCCGGGAGGCTCAGCCCGGCGGCCTCCGGGCCGCTGCGTCTCATCATCGCGGCGAAGTACTCGTGGTCCGGGGCGATGACGGCCACCCAGCTCGCAGGGGCGGGCGGAGCGACGGGCTGCTGAGGCGGTGCGCTCGGTGACTGGCCCGGCGGCTGCAGGGTCCAGTCGGCTTCGCCGGGGAAGCCCGGACCCGGCGCCGGAGCCTGCGGCGGGTGCTGGTGCGGCGGCTGGCCGAAGGGGGCCTGCTGGGGCTGGAAGGGCTGTGGGGGCGGCGCTTGAGGCGTTGGCGCCTGGGGCATCTGCGGCGGCTGGGGGGCAAGCGACTCCGCGGGGTGGTTCATCGGCGAGCGGCCCGAGCTCTGGTAGTCGAACCCCGGCGGCGGCCCTTGCGGCGGCCCCTGCGACATCCCCTGCGGCGCCCCTTGGGGAGCCGGCGGCGGTGGCATCTGCGGCGGCTGGGGTGCCTGCGGTTGGTTCTGCTGCTGGAAGCCCGGCGGCAGCACGACGCCCTCGAGCGGCGGGGGTGGCGGTGAGTACGCGGTCGGGGAGTGCGTCAGGAAGTTGTAGTGGCACTGCTCACAGACCGGCGCCATCCCCTGCCGCGGCGTACGGCACTGCGGGCACTGCTCGCCCGTACCCGCGCCGTTCGGGTCGTACGGAGCCTGGCCCGGGGCCGGCGGCGGGGGCTGGTTCGGATTCGGGTATCCGTAACCCCCCGCGGGCGCGCCAGCGCCACCCGGCATCGGGGGCGGCGGCGCGGCGGCTCCGGCAGGAACGGGCGCACCTGTCATGCGGTGTCCGCAGATTTCGCACCAGTCATGGGAGCCTGACTGGTGGCCGTTCGGGCAGGTCGGCATATCGACGCTTCCCCCTCTCCCCTCGGCCCCTGCGGACCGTCCTTCTTGTTGCCTACTGATGCGAGCGGGCCCGGTGGAGCGCGACTCGAGCCTCATCTCGTCGGCGTCCGGGGCCTTCGCGTTCAGCCGCACAGTACCTGTCGCCCCATCGAGCCCGTCCACCGCCTTCGCAGGGAGTTTCGCAGTCTGTTCATTCCCCGTGCCACGGGCCTCGGTTGCCCGGCCCGGCCACCGATTGGCTCACCATGCAGACACATCGACAAAGAGGCGGCCGGACGGTCTTCCCCCGCACGTCCTGCTGCCTCAGGCCGATGGGGCCCCTGCCGCCTGGGCGGGGAACGGCAACACGGCCACGGTGACGTTGTCGTGGCCCCCGCCGTCCAGCGCGTAACCCACCAGGGACTGGGCGCCGTGCAGCGGCCGGGTGCGGGCGGTGGGCGGCACGGCCCGGGCCATGTCCTCGGCGGTCTCCGCGTAGTTCCACAGGCCGTCGGTGCACACCATGACCACACCCGGCCCTTCCGGCGTGCAGCACGCGGTGTGCGGTTCGACCTCGTACGCGTCCGCGCCCAGCCAGCCGGTGATCGCGTGCGCACGCTCGTCGGCGTACGCCTCGGCCTCCGACATCAGCCCGTTCGCAACCATGTGCGCCGCCCAGGAGTCGTCCTCGGTCAGCCGGGCGGCAGGTGCCGTACGGTCGTCCGGGATCCAGTACGCGCGGCTGTCGCCCACCCAGCCCACGGTGAGCAGGCCGGCCGTGACGACAGCGCTGACGATGGTGCAGGCGGGGGCGTTCTGACCGTGCCGGTGCGAGTCGTACTCCTCGGCCTCGCCGTCCTTCTCCGCCAGGGAGTTGACGGCCCGTGCGGCGGCGATGATCGCCTCGTGCATGGCCTGCCGCGGGTGGGTGGCGCGCGACAGGGCCGCGAGCAGCGTCTCGCTCGCGGCCTGCGACGCCGCGATGGACGCCTCGTCGGGGCGGGTGGCGGACGACACACCGTCGCAGACGACGGCGATCACGGCCGGTGAGCCGTCGGGCAGCGAGGTCGCGCTCACGGCGAAGGCGTCCTCGTTGCGGTGGTGCCGCAGCCCGCGGTCGGTGACCGCGGCCACGCCGCCGAGATCCTGCTCCATGTGGTCCCGCTCACGGGGCTGGGCGTGGCCGCAGTTCTCGCAGCAGCCGTCCTTGTCGATCAGCCCCATACGGCAGGCGACACAGGGCTTGGTGCCGCCCGGAAACGGCGGATCGAGCAGGCCGTACCCGGTGGCCGTACGGGGACCGGCACCGGCGGCCGGCGCGTCCGACGCGGGTGGCGCGAAGGGCGATTCGTCCGGTTCGGCGCTGTCGACGGCGACCGTGGGGTGGACCGCGGCCGGCGGTGGCGCCACCGCCGACAGGTCCACCCCGCAGGCGCCGCAGTAGGCGTCGCCCGACTCCGGCGGCTCGTGGCAGCTCGGGCAGGCTGACAGTTGGGGCAGCTGCGGCATGTGTCACACCCACGTTCGGGGGCGGAAGCGGTTCGCGCGTTCCACCAGTTCGATCCTTTCCTCGCCACGCTGTGCCAGCCGGGCGAGTACGCGGTACGAGCGCTCCAGGCCGGAGCGCAGGCCCCGCTCGTCCAGGCTGCTGCCGAGCAGTGTCCGCTGTCCGGCGGCAGCCGTTCCGCTCGTCGGCGCCCCCTGGCTGCCGGCGAGTATCCAGTCCAGGGCACAGCCCAGCACCTCGGTGGACAGCTGTTCCCGCCGCACCGTGTCCAGTCCGAACTCCCGTAGCCGTAGCACCTGTTCGGCGGCGGCGGTCAGGTCCTCCAGGAGCGGATCGCCTGCCGGGCGCTGCCGCAGCCGGGCCCGCACGGCTGCGACCCGGGCCGCCGTGTAGTGGATCGAGGCTTCCGGCACGGACTCCAGGGCCGCCACCGCGCCCGTACGGTCCCCGGCGGCCAGCCGGACCCGGGCCAGGCCGAAGGCGGCGCTGACATGGCTCGGATCGGCCGTCCAGACCAGGTGGTAGTACTCGGCCGCGTTGTCCGACTGGCCCAGTACCTCGGCGCAGACGCCCAGCGCCAGCTTGGGCGCGGTCTCGCCGGGAAACGCGTCGTAGACGGCGTCGAAGGAGAGCGCCGCGGTCTCCTGGTCGCCGGTCACCAGCGATGCCAGCCCCCGGTGCCAGATCACGCGCCAGTCGCCGGGGATTTGGGCCTCCAACTGCGCCAGAGCCTTCGCGGCGGCGGCTTCCTCGCCCGCCGCCAGCAGGGCCCGCGGCTCCAGCAGCCGCAGCTCCAGGGAGTCGGTGGGGGCGGAGCGCAGGGCCGCGATCAGCTCCGCCGGGCCGGAGGCGATCAGCCCGGCGAGGAAACCGGCGTTGGGGTCGGCCGGGTCGACGCGCGGCACGGGCAGCGCGAGCGCGGCGGCCCGGGTGTCCAGCGGCGCCGGGCCGTCCCCGGCCTGTGTGCCGTACGCATCGGGGGAGCCGCCGCGGGCTCCCAGGCGGGAGACGACGCCCGGCTGCTCCGTGAACAGCCGGGTGTCTGTGACCCGCAGCTCCGGGCCGAAGAGCGTCGACAGCGCGGGCTGCGGCCGGCGGGACTGGAGCGCCACCACCTCCCGCAGGACGCCCGTCAGTTGCTCTGCCATCTCCTCCGCCGAGGCGAAGCGCCGCCCCGGGTCCGGGTCGGTGGCCCGCACCAGCAGGCGGTGGAAGGACTCGTAGCGGCGGAAGACCTCGATGTGCTGAGGGCCGGGGAGGCTGTCCACGAACACGTTCGTGTAGCCCTGGAAGTCGAAGGTGAGCACCGCGAGCGTACGGGCCACGGTGTAGAGGTCCGAGGCCACCGAGGGGCCCAACTCGGCGATCTCCGGCGCCTGGTAGCCGTTGGTGCCGAAGATCGGGCTCTCCTGGTCGTTCATCCGGCGGACCGCGCCCATGTCGATGAGCTTGAGCCGGTCCTGCTGCTGGATGGCGTTGTCGACCTTGAAGTCGCAGTACAGCAGGTTCCGGCTGTGCAGATGGCCGAGCGCTTCGAGCGCCTCCAGCCCGTACGCGCAGGCCTGCTCCACCGGGAGCGGGTCCCGTCTGCCGTCCGGTGTCTGCCGGTCGTTGGCGATCTCCTTGAGCGACTTGCCGCCGACGTACTCCATGACGATGTAGCCGTCGAGGCTGCCCGTGCGTTCGTCGAGATGCTCGACGAAGTTGTAGATGCGGACGATGTTGGGATGCTCGATCTCGGCCAGGAAGCGCCGTTCGGACATCGCCGCGGCGACGGCGTCCTCGTCGCCGGTGTCGATCAGGCCCTTGAGGACCACCCAGCGGTCGGAGACCGCCCGGTCCACGGCGAGGTAGATCCAGCCGAGGCCGCCGTGCGCGAGGCAGCCCGCGACCTCGTACTGACCGTGCACGACGTCGCCGGGCCGCAGCTTGGGCAGGAAGGAGTACGGGTGCCCGCACTCGGTGCAGAAGCCCTCCGTCCGGCCGGGCCGCCCACCGCGGGCGCGGCCCACCGGCGCCCCGCAGCCGACGCGGCCGCAGAACCGCTTCCGCTCCGGGACCTCGGGGTCGGCCAGCACCGCCGCCCGGGGGTCCGGACGTGGAACCTCCGGAACGGACACCAGGCCGGCGCCCAGCCTGTTCCGGCCGGCCCCCGACCCGGAGCCGCCGGAGCCGGAGCTGCGCACCGACACCAGCCGGGAGGTCGGGGAACCGGGCAGCGAGCGCGCCGGCACCGACGCGGGCCGGCGGGGACTCGGCACGCGGGGCGACGTACCCGACGAAGCGGAACCCGAAGAACCGCCTTGGCCGCGGCCCCTCTTGCCGCCGTGGCTTGTGATACCGGTGGGCGGCGAGCCGACCATCCCCGTCGGGGACACCGCCGGCGCCAAGCCGCACCTGTCGCAGTACAGCTCGCCGCCCACGTCCTGGTACGCCCCGGCACACCCCGGCTGACGGCATTTCCTCATCCGCGGCCCTCGCCGTCCTCCACGGGCCCGGGCTGCCTCGGCACCAGGACCTCCGCCGCGGCCTGCTGGTAGCGCAGCACCGCCTGCTCGGCGGCGCGCAGATCGCACGGCGCGCTCCACAGCAGCCGGCGCGCCAGGTCGTACCGCTCTGTCAGCAGCGGATCCTCCGCCATGCCGTGCCGGGCCACCTTCGCGCGGCAGGCGTCGAGGCGGCCACGCAGTTCGGCCCGTACGGCCAGCGGCGCGGTCACCGCGGTCAATGACTCGCGGGCGCGCAGCAGTTCGTCCTCGACGCGCTGCTCCAGGCTGTCCAGCAGCGGGGACAACCGGTGCCACTGGGCCCTGCGGCGGTAGTCCGCGGCGGCCGCCAGCTGCTCGTGCAGGGCGGTCGGCGGGCCGCTCACGGCCGGCACCTCGGACGCGGCGATCTTCGCCAGCACCTCGCCCCGGGCCTGCCGGGCCTCGTTCAGCGTACGGTCCGCCCGCGAGAGGACGTCGCGCAGCTGCATCAGCCGCCGCTCGGCGTCCTGCCGGACGGCCAGCACCGCCTCGACCTCGCGGCGCACGTCCTCCAGGGCGCGGGCCGCCCGGTCGTAGCGGTCGGTGTCGGGCCGGCCGCCGCCGGGGGCCGCACTGCCTGTCGCCGGTGTCCAGAAGGCGAGCGGGTCGGAGACCACCTCGGCGCGCAGGGAGGTCAACTCCTGCGTGATCTCCTCCAGGTCGTCGCCCGCCGGGTGCTCACCGGGGCGTACGCCGACGGAGTGGGCGAGGGAGCGGGTGCGCTGCAGCTCGGCGGAGAGCAGGTCGATCCGGGCGGGCAGCGCCGCCCAGACGGCCTCGGCCGCCACGACCACATCCAGCGCCTGGGCGTACCAGCCGTTGATCCGCTCGACCAGCTCCTCCAGGCTCAGCGGATCGCTCGGCTCATCGGTGTAAGGGGCCGCCGCTTCGGCTGCCGCGCCGACCGGGACGGTGATGCCCGCGCCGGACAGCAGCTTGGTCAGCTCGACCAGGTCGTCGCGGGTCGGCCAGCGGCGCCGGGCGCGCAGTTCCCGGGCGCCTTCCAACGCCGCGGTGTAGGCGTCGAAGTGTGCCCACAGGAGGGTGATGACCTGTTCGGTGGCGGCCCAGCGGTCCTTGGTGACGCCGGTCAGCTCGGCGCCCTCGAGGAGTCTGCGACCCGCGTGGTCCTGCAGCGCCAGCAGCGAGGTCTCGACCGCCTCGTGCTCGGCGCCGAGCCGGGCCAGCGCACGGTCCGCCTCCTCCTGGTCCATGACCGGGCCGGGCGGCTGCCCCGCGGAGCTGGGAACGGGTCCCGCGACCCCCATCGATCACCTCTCCTGCTCGCTTGTGACGTTGTATCAGGTGCTTCAGTCCTGCCGGTACGTCGGCGCGGGCGGGCCGGTGATGCCCTTGAGGTCGGCGGCGAGCCACTTCTCGTACGCCGTCATCCAGGGGCTGTCGGCGCCGCCCTTGCGGTAATCCTCCAGGACCTTGTTCACCCGGCGTACCAGGTCTTGGTCCCTGAGGTTCATCGCCACGCCGTACGGCTCCTGGGTGAACGGCTTGCCGACCAGTTTGACCGAGGGGTCCTGGGCGGCCTGGCCGGCGGCGAGAGCGTTGTCCGTGATCACCGCGTCGACCTGGCCCAGCTGCAGCCTTACCAGGCAGTCCAGTTGGTTGGGCACCGTTATGACCTTCGCGCCGTGCGACTCCTTCGCCAGTTCGGACTCGCCGGTGGAGCCCGCCGCCGTGCAGACTTTCTTCCCGCGCAGTGTGTCGTCGAAAGCCGTGATCGGCGAGCCGCCCGGGACGAGCACCTGCTGGCCGGCCTCGAAGTAGGCGGTGGAGAAGGCGACCCGCTTGATGCGGTCGCAGTTGATGGTCATGGTGCGGGCGACGATGTCCACCGTGCCGCCTTCCAGGGCGGGGATGCGCTGGTTCGTGGGGATCGCGCGGTAGACCACCTTGCCGGGGTCGCCGAGGATGTCCTTGGCGATCACCCGCACCAGGTCGATGTCGAAGCCGACGAGTTCTCCGGTGGCGGGATTGCGATAGCCCCAGCGGAAGCTGTTCTGGTCGACTCCCGCGATCAGGTAACCGCGGTTCTTGATGCGCTCGATGGCGGGTCCGCTGCCGCCCGAGGGGCGCAGGCTCGCGGCCGGGTCCTCGCAGTCCGTGGCGGACGTCGCCCGGTGCTCCGGCGCTTGGACAGGACCGCCCGCGAGACCACGCGCCGCCCTGGCGGTATGGTCCGCGCGCAGACCGGGCCCCGGCAGGGACACCAACGTGGCGGTGACCGCGCACGCCATGAGCAGCCCTTGGACCGCCCTCCCCTGGGGGAGGTACGGCCTGCCCCGGGCCCCGGCTCGCGGCACGGCGATTCCCGGGGCGGACTCGCCCCCGCGGCGCAGCCTGCTCAGCGGATGCACCGATCCCTCGCCCCCCTCACCGGTACTCCGACAGTCTGCGGCCGATACCGAGCACCGCGCCGCCCGCACCGAAGACGGCCAGCACCGCGGCCCCGGGTGCCAGCCCCGCCAGCGCGCCCCGGCCGTCGTCGGCCGCCTGCCGGAACTCCCGCCCTTCGTGGGCGAGGGCCATCTCCAGGTCACCGTCCACCCGGTCGAAGGACTCGCCCGTGGTCGCACCATGGCCGATGACCATCTTCACGGCGTCGTTGTAGTTGCCTTTCTCGTCGGTCGTCCGCGCCCGGGCATGGCGCTCCTGCCACTGGCGGACGCCCCCCAGGGCATCGCGGACCGGCTCGCGCCCCTCGGGGTCGTCGGCCAGCGCCTCGGCGCGCGCGAGCAGGCTGCCCGGGGCGGCCTTGCCGCTGGTGCCGGCACCCACCAGGCGCCGCATGTCGGCGCGGTAGCCCGATTCGTAGAAGTCCCGGCCGTCCTGGGTGAGGACCGCGCCGCGCCCCACCAGCGTCAGGCTCTCGTCGCCACGGGCCTGCAGCGCGTCGATCCGCGCCGCACTCAGCACGTGCAGCGACCGCGCTCCGTGGTCGTTCGACGCGCCGAGGGCGGACCGCGCCACGGCGTGTCCCACCGCCAGCCACAGCAGCATGGCGGTGCACGCGGCGCTCGCCGCCAGCATGCCGGGATTGAACACCCGGTTGGTCCGCAGAAAGGTACGGCGCTGCGCCCAGCCGAGAACGCCGAGCGCCACCGCGCCCGTCGCCAGGGCCGCCCCCGGCCAGGCCCTGGCTTCCGCGTAATCCGCCCCGAGCCGGCCGGACTGGGCCTCGTACAGCGTCCGGGCGGCGGGCAGCAGCCTGGTGCGCATCCGGTCGTGGGCATAGCGCAGATACGCGCCGCCGAGCGGCAGTCCCAGCCGGTTGTTGGCGCGCGCCTGCTCCACCAGCCCGGTGTATACGGACAGTTGCTCGGTGAGCGTGGCTATCCGGCTGCGGGCCGAGGCCGACCCCGCACTGTGCGTCGCGGCTTTCACCAGCAGGCCGGAGGCGGTGTTGATGTCCCGCTCGTACCGCAGCTGTATCTCGCGCGGCCACTGGCCGCCTGAGAGGAAGCCGATGGCGGCGGTGGTGTCGGCGTCGGCGAGCGAACGGTAGATGCTGGCGGCGTCGGCGCTCAGCGGCTGGCTCCGGTTCACCACGCCGTCCGCGGCCGCCACCCGCTCGGACACCTGCCAGACCGTGACCGTACCGAACGCGACGACCAGCGCGGCCAGTACGGCCCCGATGATCCGCAGCCGCCCGGGCTCGGTCGTCGCCCCGGCCCGCAGCCGGTCGAACCCCTCGGCGAACGCCGTCCGCCGTACGGGCGCGGCAGGCTGGTCGGGCGACGCCTGGCCAAGGGTCGCGCTGCCGGACTGGCGCTGTGTCACGACCCCTCCCCCCTCGGGTGCCGACGGCGGTGCCCGTCCCGCGGCACGGCAGGTGACGAGCACTGCCAGCAGTATGGCCGCAGCGACTGACATCCACACCGGGAAATGCCCGGATCTTGTTCGATTGGGCACCGAAGTGCCGGCCTGCAGGACGGGTTCGCACCGGTGGTGGTTCCGCTGCGGTGCAACACGGCGGCCCCCTCGCACTCCGGCGGACGAGACCGGGTGCGAGGGGGCCGCGGGAAGGACCGTACGAAAGCGGCGGCTGGGGCTACCTGGCCACGCCCGGGCTGCTGGAAGCGGGCGGCGGCGAGAGCGGCGTCGTGGCTTCGGACTGCGGCGACGACGGGTTCGCCAGCGCGGACGGCGCGGCGATGGTCCCCGTCGCATCGGACGCCGCGGCCTCGTCGGCCGCCGCGACGCCGCCGACGATCCGGATGCCCGCGGCGTCGAACGCCTGCTTGATCCGCCAGCGCAGCTCCCGCTCCACGCTCAGCGCCTTGCCCGGCATGGTCTTGGCCTGCGTACGGATCACCATCGAGTCCAGGGTCACCGTCTCCAGGCCCAGCACCTCCACCGGGCCCCACAGCCGCTCGTTCCACGGCTCGGACTTCGCCATCTCCTCGCCCGCGTCCTGGATGGTCTTACGGGCCTTCTCCAGGTCCTCGTCGTAGCGGACCTGCACATCCACCACGGCCGTCGCCCAGCCCTGGCTCTTGTTGCCGATCCGCTTCACCTCGCCGTTGCGGATGTACCAGATCTCGCCCTCCTCGCCGCGCAGCTTGGTGACCCGCAGTCCGACCTCGATCACCTCGCCGGCAGCCACGCCCGCGTCGATGGTGTCCCCGACCCCGTACTGGTCCTCGAGGATCATGAAGACGCCGGACAGGAAGTCCGTCACCAGGTTGCGGGCGCCGAAACCGATCGCGACACCGGCGACACCCGCACTGGCCAGCAGCGGCGCCAGATTGATGTTGAGGACGGACAGCACGGTCAGCGCTGCCGTGCCCATGATCACGAACGACGCGACGCTCCGGAGCACCGATCCGATCGCCGCGGCGCGCTGCCGCCGCCGCTCGACGTTGACCAGCAGCCCGCCCAGGGCGGTGCCGTCCACGGCCTGGGCCGTACGGTTCATCCGGGTGATCAGCTTGGTGATCGCCCGGCGGACGACCGAGCGCAGCACCATCGCGACGACGAGGATCAGCACAATGCGCAGCCCGGCGCCGAGCCAGGTGGACCAGTTCTGTTGCACCCAGCCTGCGGCCTGCGACGCGCTCTCCTGGGCCCCTTGGAGAGAGGTCGCGGCAGGAGACGTCGTGCCGTCGGAGAGGAACCAGGACAACACAGCGAGAACCTTCCGTTCAGGACACGCCCGCCAGAACTGGCGCGGGACGACTATCCACACTAACGGGGGGCAAGGAGAGTGCTCTCTTGATCCGTTCGAGGCAGCAGGGTGTTTCCGGCCGGGGAAGAACAGAGTGTGGTCGAAAACACTGCCCACGTGTTACCCGGGCGTGGTGGCGCTTTGACCAGGCATGAGGAGAGACTGAGGGGAGATCGTCCCGGCGCGAGCCACGCGCCGCCGGCGTACAAGGAGGCACCCGTGCCGCATGTCCTGGTCCTCAACGCGTCGTACGAGCCGCTCGGCGTCGTACCGCTCCGCCGCGCGCTCATCCTCGTGCTCAACGACAAGGCCATCAGCCTCGAGGACTCCGGCGCCCTGATGCACAGCGCGACCCGCGTCATCCCCGCACCCAGCGTGGTGAGGCTCAAACGCTTCGTGCGGGTCCCCTTTCGAAGCACTGTCCCGCTCACCCGCCGCGCCCTGTTCGCCCGCGACGGCGGCCGGTGCGCGTACTGCGGTGGCGTCGCAACCAGCGTCGATCACGTCATTCCGCGCAGTCGCGGCGGTCGGCACGCCTGGGACAACGTGGTCGCAGCCTGCCGCCGCTGCAACCATGTGAAGGCCGACCGGCATGTCGCCGAGCTCGGCTGGCGGCTGCGGCATCAGCCGGCGCCGCCGACCGGCCTGGCGTGGCGGATCATCGGCACGGGCCATAGGGACCCGCGCTGGCTGCCATACCTGCAGCCGTACGGCGCTGACGACGCCTTGGCCCGGATCGACGGCAGATCCTCTGCCTGAGACCGGGCCTTCGTCATCCCTGGTCAGGCCCCGCGGCGGCAGCGCACGCGCCGCGGGGCCCGTCCGTACGCCCTCACCTTCGCTGTGCGTCGGTGACCGCGTACGCCTCGAGTGACCACAGCGAGTAGCCGAAGCGGGTGGCGCGCTTGTCGCCCTGCATCCGGACGAAGCGGGCGCCGCCGGCGTCCATCCGGACCGACTCGCGGCCGCCCCTGCCGTCGCGGACGATCGCGGCCGTGCGCCAGCGGCGCCCGTCCTCGGAGACCTGGATGCGGTAGCGGGCGGCGTACGCCTCCTGCCAGTGGAGAACCACCTGCCCCAGGCGGGCCGGGCGGTCCAGCTCGACCTGGAACCAGGCGCCGTCTTCGGCGGGGGAGGACCAGCGGGTGCCCGGGTCCCCGTCGACGGCGGCGGACGCGGGGAAGTCCGCGGTCTCGTCGCCGGAGGAGGTGGGCTTCGCGCCCCGCGCGAGGTCCGGGCCGCCGGTGCGCGGGTACGCCCGTACGGTCAGGGTGCGCCGCTCGTCCCCGAAGCCGACGGTCACCTCGTAGCTGCCGGACGGGGTGCCCTCCGGGACAGTGATCTTCAGTGGGACGCGCACCTTCCGCCCGCGCGGGACGGTGGTGCCGTCCGGGGCCTCGACCCGGACGCCCTTCGGGGCCTTCACCGCGAGCCGGCCGCGGATGTCGGACGGGCGCTGCCCGGTCAGGTCGGCCGTCACGGTCTGCGGGCCGCCGCCGATCTCGGCGTCCGCCTCGCTGCGGCCCAGCTCCAGTGCCGCGGCCGGGCTGTCGGCGAACCAGGGCACCACGCGGTGCACGACCGGGGCCTTGTCGTGATCCGGCCAGATCAGCCGGAGGGCGTCGGCCTGTACGCCCTTGGCCCGCAGCTGGGTCCAGCCGGTACCGGAGAGCGCGCCGATCCGGCGCCAGCCTTCGCCCGGCACATGCGCCTCGACGTCGGCGGCCCGGAGAGTGTCCTTGGCGTGCCGGGTCCCGGGTTCCGCCAGGACGGTCACCGCCTCCAGCGGACGGGCCCGCCGGAGGTTCACGGTCATGTCCGCATGGCCCTCGGTGATGGCGGTGCCCGGCTCGCGGCGGTCCGCGCCGGTCCAGGCGTCGGCCTCGTCGAGCGCCTTGGTGAGGAAGGGGGACAGCACGCCCTTGCCGACCGTCGCCCGCGATGCCGCGATCTCCTTGCGCAGCCGCCGTACGTCGAGTTCGGCCCGCCAGGCCGCGGCGCCGTCCCCGTGCGCCTGCGCCAGCAGCATGTCCACGGTCCGCATTCCCGCCTCGCCGTGGCGGGCCAACTGGTCCAGCCAGGGGCGCACTTCCTGGCCCAGGGCGCGGCCGGCCGGGCCGGACAGCCGCCGTGGGGCCTCGCGCATCACCTGGAAGGCGTCGCGCAGCCGGGTGGCCGCGGCCTGAAGCTCCTTGCGGTCTGTGCCGTCGTGGCCGTCGTGCGCCGCCCAGAGGGCGGCCGTCAGCGGCCGCAGGTAGGCCGACTCGTCACCATCCAGCACGGACGAGGCGGCGTTGCCCGCGAGGGCGCGCAGCGCTTCGCGTGCGCGGGTGTCGCCGCCCGCGAGGTCGTCGATCGCCGCCCGCCAGGAGTCCTTGGGGCGGTACTCGCGCGGGTTCCAGGCGTAGTCGGCGGCGGTGAACAGCGGAATGCGCGAGGCGGTCGGCTGCTCCATCGCGTTGGCGAGGAGGGCCGCCGAGCCGCTCGCCACCGCGGGCTCCCGGCCGGTGTACGGGCCGAGGAAGATCCGGTCCTGCGCGTAGTCGTTGACGGGGTAGTTGTCCATCGTGACCAGCGGGTGGCCGAAGACGGCTCGGGCGTCGGCCAGTTCGCCGCCGGTGATGGTCTTCGGGACGACGCCGACGCCGGTCCAGGCGATCTCCACGCGCGCGTGCAGCGCGTCGGCGAGCGCGCGGCGGTAGGCGGTCGCGCCGTCCTGGTAGAACTCGGTCGGAAGCACGGAGAGCGCGGGCGCGTCCGGGTGGCGCGCGGCGAGGTGCTTCGCAACCGCGTTGGCGACGCGTGCCTGAGCCCGGGCGGCGGCCTCCGGGCCCGACCCGAAGCGCTCGGCGTCCTCGCCGCAGTGCCACTCGCTGTAGCTCACGTCCTGGAACTGCAGCTGGAAGGCGCGCACTCCCAGCGCCCACATCGCGTCGACCTTGCGAGTCAGGGCCTTGAGGTCGTCGTCGGAGGAGAAGCACAGCGCCTGGCCCGGCGCGACCGCCCAGCCCAGGGTGACGTGGTTGCGGCGTGCGCGGTCGGCGAGCTCGCGGAACTCGGCGCGCTGCGGGCCCGGGTACGGGTCGCGCCAGCGGGACTGGCGGTACGGGTCGTCGCCGGGGGCGTACAGATACCGGTTCTGCTTCGTACGGCCGAGGAAGTCAAGCTGAGCGAGGCGCTGTTCGAGCGACCACGGGGTTCCGTAGAAGCCCTCGGTGATACCGCGCACAGCGGTGCCGGGCCAGTCGCGGATCACGGCACCGGCGAAGGCGAACCTGCCGCCCTTCGACAAACGGACCGTCAGCTGCCGCAGCGTCTGGGCGGCGTGGAAGAGGCCGTCAGGACCCTCGCCCGCGAGCGCCACGGTGTCGCGCCCGTCGACACGGCCGACCGCGAGCCGATAGCCGCCGGAGGGCAGATCCGCGCGCTGGGTTGCGCGCAGGGCGCCCAGTGCCTGCTCCGCGCCCCGCCCACCGGCGAACACGACGAGCCCGCGCGCGGGCAGCCGCTCACCCGGCCGTACGTCGTGCACCGTACGGGTCCCGGCGGCGCGCAGCAGCGCGTGCAGCCCGTCGAGGGCGTACGGATCGGTGGTGTCGTCGGCGACGACGGCGACCTCGTCGGTGACGGGCACGGACGGGCCCTGCGCACGGAGATCCTGCGGCCGGGGCCAGACGGAGGGAACGCCACCGGTGCTCTCCCGGTCCGGTGCCCAGTTCTGGTCGTAGTCCAGGCTGAGGTCCCGGTCCGGTGCGGAGGCCGCGGGGCCCGTCGGCTGCGGCGGAGCCGCCGCGGCGCCCGGGGAGCCGCCGAGCAGTGAGCCGATGACGGCGGCGGCGAGGGCCGTCGCCCCGGCCACTCGGGCCGCGCCGGCTTCCCCTCGCGAACCGCCCCGCCCGCCGGGCTCCCTGCCCCCGAATGGCCTGGTACCCCGGAGCTGCACGGCCTTCTCCTCACCCCTGTCGGTCTGCCCGCCCTCGTGCCAATGGGCACCGAGCCCACCATTCGGCGAAGGAGGGTGTCAACGTGAGTGACCGATGTGCCGGTATTGCGCCCAAGCCTTGTCCCATAACCGCGTGCGGGTGGCGCGTTGGGTGCGCTGTGAGGTCTCGGCGGTGAGGCTTTGCCGTGCGGCCCCGCGGAGCGGGAGCGCGGACCATCGCCGCGCTCCCGCTTCCTCGGCGTCAGCCGTGCACGGCTGACGAGAGCAGGTCGTGCCCGGCCTCTGCTCCCGGGCATCCTTGAAGGGCCGTGCAGCTCTGCTCACCTGACGGAAGACCAGGAGCCGGTCGAGCGCCCCTCTTGGCTGACCCGGACCGAGGGCCTGGGCCGTATGGACGTGGATGGTGGCCCGGTCTCTGCCCTGGCGAGCCCGCGCCGTCCGGTACGGGCCGCGAGTCGGCTGACGGCCCCTACAGTGGGGGCTGTGGGCGAACCGCATGAGTTGACGATGCTGGAGCAGGCCGCGGCGATCCGGGGCCGGGAGCTGTCACCCGTCGAGCTGACCGAGCACTATCTGCACCGGATCGAGCGCCTGAACGGCACCGTCGGCGCGTACCTCACCGTCACCCCCGACCGCGCGCTGGACGACGCCCGCAAGGCGGAGCGCCGGCTCCTGGACGGCGGCGAACTGCCGCCGCTCCTCGGCGTTCCGCTGCCCATCAAGGATCTCGATCCGGTCCCCGGTATCCGGTACACCGCGGGCTCGGCCGCCTTCGCCGACCGCGTCGCCCCGCCCGACAGCGCCACCCATCTCGTCGGCCTGCTCGAACGCGCCGGCACCGTACTGCTCGGCAAGACCAACACCCCCGAGTTCGGGCTGCCCGCCTACACCGAGAGCCGGATCGGCCCGCCGGCCCGCACCCCGTACGACCCCTCACGCGGCGCGGGCGGCTCCAGCGGCGGCGCGGGCGCCGCCGTGGCCGCCGGGCTCGCGCCCGCCGCGCAGGGCAGCGACGGCGGCGGTTCCATCCGCATCCCGGCGAGCTGCTGCGGCATCGTCGGCCTCAAACCGAGCCGGGGGAGGGTCAGTCCGGCGCCACTCGGAGACGTCAGCGGGCTCGCCGCTGCCGGCCCGATGGCCCGTACGGTCCGGGATGCCGCCGCGCTCCTCGATGTGATGTCGGTGCAGGCACCCGGCGACCCGATGCCGCTCGCGGCGCCCACGACGCCCTTCCTCGACTGGTGCGAGCGCACCCCCGGGCGACTGCGGATCGCCCGGTGGGCCCGCCCCGACGTCCCGGGCGTCAGCGTCGAGCCGGAGGTGCTCGCCGCGTACGAGAAGACCTCGGCGCTGCTCGCCGAGCTGGGCCACGAGGTCGTGGACGTGGAACAGCCGCTGCGGGCCGGCGACCGGGACACGTTCACACCCGTATGGGCCGTGCTGTCGGCGCTCGCCCCCGTACCGCCCGCCCTGGAGCCCGAGCTGCTGCCGCTCACCCGCTGGCTGCGCGAGCAGGGCCGGGCGACGAGCGGCACGGAGTACGCATGGGCGCTGGCCGCCATGCAGGCGGTGGGGCGGCGCCTCGCGGCGGCGGTGGCGCCGTACGACGCCGTGCTCACCCCCACGCTCGCCCGGATCCCCGTCCCCGTCGGCTCGCTGCGCAACGACGACGACCCCGCGGCCGACTTCGAGGCCCAGGTCGCCTTCACCCCGTTCACCGGGCCGTGGAACATCGCCGGCCTGCCCGCGGTGTCGCTCCCGCTGGGGTGGACGGACGACGGCCTGCCGATCGGGATGATGCTGGGCGCCGCGCACGGCGCTGAGGGTCCCCTGCTGGCGCTCGCCGCCCAGCTGGAGGAGGCGGCACCCTGGCTCGACCGCCGACCCCCGGCATGGTGAGGCACCGGATGCACGCCACGCGGCTCGCGCTCCCGGTACGCGCCCCCTCGGCGCCGTAAAATTGCCGCCCTCACATCCGCTTCTGCCGCACTCCCTGCGACCGAGGGCGCTCACCACCGTCAAATCGCCGACGGCAGTGTCCATGTGAGCTGGGACACGTTCTGCAGTCGTTTACGTCTGCGATCGCGCCCGGTGGGTAGGGCTGCTGTGACCGACCCCCTGGGGGTACCTCCCGGGCCGCCAGGCCCAGGAGGACTACTGCTGGGGGTGCCCCAGCCGTCGACCAACGGAGGCCCCGGTGGCCGCGTCCGCCCAACTGCTCCTTTCCGCCCTTTCCAAACATGCCGAGCCCGCCGACTCCATGGAGCTCCCGGAATCGGCCAACCCGCTGGATCTGGAGGGCCTGTCCGACCCCGACTCCGGTCTGGACGGTGCCAGCTCCGCCGAGTGGGCCGAGCCCCCGCTGACCAGCGAGCCGCCGCTCGCCGACACCGCCCCCCTCACCAGCGAGCCGCCGCTCGCCGCCGGACTTCCGCTCACCAGCGAGCCGACCGCCACCGGCATGGGGTCAGGCGAGTCCACGGAGGTCTAGATGGGCCGAGCGCGGCTCGCCGCACTGCACGGAGTCGCCACCTCGTACGAGCCCGCCCCGGGCCGTACCGTCGACGTCCCCGAGGAGACCGTCGTCGCCGTGCTCGCCGCGCTGGGTGTCGATGCCTCGACCCCGGCCGCCGTCCGCGCCGCTCTCGACCGCCACACGCACGGGGAGAGGCACCGGCTGCTCCCCGCCACCGTGGTCCTCCGGCATGGGGGACCCCGGCCCGGGGCGCTGAACGGGCTCGCCCGCCTGCCCGAGGGCACCGCCTTACGGGTCGAGACCGAGGACGGCGAGAGCCGCGACTGGGGCCTCGACCCGGCAGCCCCCCTGCACCTGCCCCTCGGCAGCCACCTACTGCGCGCCCACGCCCCCGACGGCCGCTCCGGACGCGCCACGCTGATCGTCGCCCCGGACCGGATGCCCGCGCCGCCCGGGCGTACATACGGCTTTCTGATCCAGCTCTACTCCCTGCTGTCCGCCCGTTCCTGGGGCATGGGCGACCTGGGCGACCTCGCCGACCTGGCCGCCTGGGCGGGCCGCTCCCTCGGCGCCGGGTTCGTCCAGCTCAACCCGCTCCACGCCGCCGTGCCCGGCGAGCCGGCCGATCCCTCGCCCTACCGCCCCTCCTCCCGGCGCTTCCCCGACCCTGTGCATCTGCGGGTCGAGGACGTACCGGAGTACGCGCATCTGACCGGCCCGGCCCGCCGGCTCGCCGCCGAGCTCCTCGACCAGGCCGCCGGGCTGCGCGACGCCGTCCTCCGCAAGAGCGCGCTGATCGACCGCGACGCGGTGTGGCGGCTCAAGCGCGAGGCGCTCGAGCTCGTCCGGGCCGTGCCGCTCAGCCCCGGGCGCCACGCCGCCTACCGCGACTTCCTCGCCGAGCAGGGCCAGGCCCTGAACGACCACGCCACCTGGTGCGCACTCGCCGAGGTCCACGGCCCCGACTGGCGGGCCTGGCCCAGCGGGCTGCGGGACCCGCGCTCGGGCCGTACGGACCGGGCCCGCCGTGAGCTGATGGACCGCGTCGACTTCCACACCTGGCTGGCCTGGCTGACCGACTCCCAGCTGGCCACCGCCCAACGCGCCGGGCGCGACGCGGGCATGCCCATCGGGCTCGTCCACGACCTGGCGGTCGGGGTGCACCCCTCGGGCGCGGACACCTGGGCGCAGCAGGACTCCTTCGCCGCCGGCATGTCGGTCGGCGCACCCCCGGACGCCTTCAACTCCCGGGGCCAGGACTGGGGGCTGCCGCCCTGGCGGCCCGATGCGCTCGCCGCCTCCGGTTACGCCCCGTACCGCGATCTGCTGCGCGGGCTGTTGCGGCACGCGGGCGCGCTGCGAATCGACCATGTGATGGGCCTGTTCCGACTGTGGTGGGTGCCACAGGGCTGCGCGCCGGCCGAAGGCACGTACGTGCGGTACGACGCGGAGGCGACGCTCGGGGTGCTCGCTCTGGAGGCTCACCGGTCGGGTGCGGTCGTGGTAGGGGAGGACCTGGGGACGGTCGAGCCCGGGGTACGGGACGCGCTGACCGAGCGGGGCGTACTGGGGACGTCGGTGCTGTGGTTCGAGCGCGACTACGAGTCGGCCGCCCGGCACGGCGACCGGCCAGGCCCGGAGGGAGACCCTCCGGGCGCCACCCCTCCGCCGCTGGCGCCCGAGGGGTGGCGGGCCGACTGCCTGGCCACCGCCACCACCCACGATCTGCCGAGCACCGCTGCCCGCCTCACCGGCGAGCACGTCGAGCTGCGGCACCGGCTCGGGCTGCTCACCCGCCCCCTGGCGAAGGAGCAGGCCGAGGACACGGTGGAGGTCCACGAGTGGCTGCGGCTGCTCGAGCGCCGGGGGCTGCTGCCGGAAGGTGCGGACGAGGAAGGAGCGGTGAAGGCCGTCTATCGCTTCCTCGCCGCGACTCCGGCCCGGATGGTCGGCGTATGGCTGCCGGACGGAGTTGGGGACCGGCGGCCGCAGAACCTGCCGGGCACGTGGGACGAGTATCCGAACTGGCGACTGCCGATCGCCGACGCGGAGGGGCGTCCGGTCTCCCTGGAGGACCTGGCGACCTCTCCCCGCCTGCACGCCCTGATGACCGACCTGGCCGAACATCTGCGCCAAGCACAGTCGGCGCGCTGAGGAGAGGCGGATGTATCCACAGCGGATGTATCCACAGCAGGGGCACGCGTCTGCGAAGGAGTACGGGCACTCGTATACGGACGGGAAGGGCCGGGGCCATCAGTCTCCCAGCGAGGGGACCACCGGCTTCATCCGGTGGGGGAATCGCATCCCTGGCCTGTGATGTTTCCCTTTCGCCCCGCAAGGGACCGGTTCGGTCAGGTGGGGGAGCGGAGTCACAGCAAGCTCCGGACGTACCGGCAGTCGCGTACGGACGTGAGGGGGCCGGGGTCGTAGGGGCAGGGGGTCCTGGACGTGAGAGTGTGCTCAGGGCCGTCAGGCCCGAGAGCGCGCAGTCCAGGACCCCCTGCCCCGGAGGCCCCGGCCCCCGGCACCCCCACCCGCCTGCGGCGCGCCAACCGGCGCCAACCGGCGCCAACCAGCGCCAACCAGCGCCAACCAGCGCCAACCGGCGCGGAGCGGCCCCCGCGGCGAGCGGAAGCGCACCCCCGGCCGCGCGGCCCGCCGGGCAGTTCGCTACTTTGGCCCTGTGGAGAAGAAGAACGTCCTGCGTGCCGGAGCCGTCGCGGCCGGTTCGACGCTGATGATGCTGCTCATGTCGTCCCCCGCGTTCGCGGTCTTCCCCGACGACGGCGACGACCCGGGTCCGGGTCTGAGCGTCGCCGAGACGCTCGCCCTCTACGTCGCGGCGCCCATCGTCCTGTTCCTGGTGATCGCCGGCCTGGTGATCGTGAGCGAGAAGCGCAGCAAGCACCAGGGCTGACCCCACACCCCGCAAGTCCTCCCCGACGAGGGCGCCCCGGCCGTACCGGCCACGGGCGCCCTCGTCGTGCGTGCACGCCCTGCGGCCTTCCGGCCGCGGCAGGGACCGGCAAGCCGGTGGTGCCTTGCTGCTTTCAGCCGTTCGCCGGTCACCACCATGGAAGCGGCTTACCACCGTGGTCGAGATACCAGCCGCGTTTACGCCCTCGGCGGCTTTGACGACGCCGCCGTCCTGGACACGGTGGAGGCCGTCGCCATTCCGGACCGGTACGACCGCCGGGCGCGTCCGTGACGTCACATCAGCGCCCGGTGAACCACGAGGCGTTGCGGAGGTGCGTTTTGGCCTATTGATTGCGCAGGTGGAACGGATTCGGGCGGGGTACGGGCGTGCGCTCCGCTGAATGAGTGATCGGCTGACGGTTCTCTTGCCGTAGGGCCACTCGGGTGGATTACTGATAATGCCAGGCAAAATTGCCGCCCATCTCTTTCTGGAGATCCTGCCGGCCGACTTGCCCAGTACCTCGTTCCTGCGATGTCAGGGCGGGGCACTGGGCCCAGGAAGGTCATGGTGGGCCGGCTGACAATGACGGCTCAACTCAACGACCTACCCTCACCAGGCCCCCACGACTTGGGGTGACCTCGTGGCCGGTTGAGGCTGCGGGCCCCCACGCTTTTCGGCGGTCACCATGACCGGGTTGGCGACTCAGACCACCGGCGCCGGTCGTCTATGCCCTCTGGAGCGTCTGGCCGCCACCGGGAACGTCAGTTCGCCATGGCCGAGCAGGGCGTCAACGGCACTGACACCCGTATCAGGTCGGAACCGGCGCCGGCCGCCTCGGACCGGAACGCGTCGGACAACCGCGCGCCAGCGCCCCGCCGTTGGCGCTGCCCCCGGCATCCACGCCTGCCGCGCAAGCCCATCACCAAACAGCGAAGGAGGCCCATCATGGCAACCATCACCTCCCTCACTCCCAGTCCCAGCCACAAAGGAATCACCCTCAGCATCAACGGCACCAGCCTGTCGGGCACCACCAAGGTGAACTTCGGGAGCAAGTCGGTCACCCCCGCCAGTGTCACCAGCACCCTGGTCACGTGCACCATCCCGGCGCTGTGTGCCGGGCAGTACAACGTCAACCTGAGCGCGGGAACCACCAGCAGCAACTCCGTGGCGTTCTTCTACGCCGCGACCCCCTTCGTGTCGGCGCTGAGCACGAACACCGGGCCCGCGAGCCCCGGCGCCATCAACCTCCTCGGCAGCGGCTTTCTCAACGCCTCCGCGGTGACCTTCGGGGCTCTCGGCGCCGGCGGGGGCCTGACCGTGGTCAACGACACCCAGATCACCGTCACTCCGCCCGCGCACGGGGCCTTCACCGGCTGCACCGACACCATCGACGTCACCGTCACCACTCCTGGTGGCACGAGCGCGCTGAACGGCGCCTTCGCCCAGTTCACGTACTACGACGCACCGGCCGTCACCGGCATCAACCCGACCACGGGACCGGCCGATACGAGCGTCACCGTCACCGGCACCTGCTTCCTCGACGTCGTCGACGTGACCTTCACCCCGACCGGCGGAGGCGCCGCGGTCTCGGCGAGCGGCTTCTCCTCCGTTTCCGCGACCCAGCTCATCGCCACCGTCCCCGCCGGTCTCACCGCCGCCGCGACCTACGACATCCAGGTCGTCACCCCCGGTGGCACCAGCCCGGCGGTCGCCGCGGACATCTTCACCGCCGCCTGAGCCATCGCCCGGGGCCCGGGGCCGCCGGCCGCTCGCCTTGAGGGCGGCCTGCCCCGAGCAGTCACAAGGGTGCATGGCGCTGTGCCCTGGCCGCGGTTCGCCGCCAGGGCACAGCACCCCCCACCGCCGCGCGAGAAGGAGTACGCCATGGCCCCTGTCATCAGCAGTCTCAGCCCGAATCAGGGCCCCACTGCCGGGGGGACAGCGGTCACGATCACTGGAAGCAGTTTCACCGGTGCCACGTCGGTGAAGTTCGGGACGGCCCCGGCATCGTTCACGGTGATCAGTAACACCCAGATCAGCGCCACCGCTCCGGCGGGATCGGGGGCGGTCATGGTCACCGTCACCGCGCCGGGGGGAATCAGCAACGGGGTGACGTACACCTATGTCACCGCTCCGGTGGTCAGCACGATCAGCCCGAATCAGGGCCCCACCGCCGGGGGCAACACCATCGTGATCACCGGCAGCGGTCTCTCGGGTGCCACCTCGGTGCTGTTCGGCAGCCATGCCGCCACCATCGTCAGCAACACCGGCACACAGCTGACCGTCACGGCTCCCGCCGCGCCAGCGGCGCCCGTTGACGTCTCGGTCACCACATCGGGCGGCACCAGCACTTCGCAGCCGTACTACTACATCCCCGCGCCGACGGTCACCGGCCTCGATCCGTCCAAGGGGCCGACCGCCGGCGGGAACACCGTCACCATCGTCGGCAGCAATCTGACCCTCACCAGTGCGGTCCGCTTCGGATCCAGCACCGCCGGCAACGTCACGGTCCTGTCCGACAGCCAGATCACCGCCCAGGCACCCAGCAGGACCGGAACGGCCACCGTCACCGTCACCACGCCGGGCGGCACCAGCCCGGCCGGGATGGGCGATGTCTACTACACCTACCTCGCGCCACCGCACATCGACACTCTGAGCCCGATCGGAGGGCCGGCCACGGGCGGTAACACCGTCACCATCACCGGCAGCAACCTCACCTACACCGACGACGTCAGCATCGGTGGCACTCCGGCGGCATTCACCACCGTCTCCGACACGCAAGTTGTCGCCACAGCTCCCGGCGGCCCTCCCGGCAGCGTCAGCGTCGTCGTCCACACCCCGGGTGGCACCAGCAACAGCGGCACCTACCTGTACGAGTAGCGGGGATGAACCATCGCGCACGGCGCCGACGCCGCCCTTACGGCGCCGGCGCCACGCGCAGGACGGGGCAGCCCGCCCGTCAGCCCTTCTGGCCCGCCGCCGCGTCCGCGGCCTGGGCCTTCAGCGCGCGCTCCACACCCGCCCGCGCCTCGGTGACCAGGCGCCGCAGGGCGTGGTTCGGCTCGGCGGAGGACAGCCAGGCGTCCGTCGCGTCCAGGGTCTCCTGCGAGACCTGCAGCGTCGGGTAGAGGCCGACCGCGATCTGCTGCGCCATCTCGTAACTGCGCGTGTTCCACACCTCCTTCACCGCGTCGAAGTACTTCGCGGTGTACGGGGCGAGCAGCTCGCGCTGGTCGGGCTGGACGAAGCCGGCGATGACCGCCTCCTGCACGGCGTTCGGGAGCTTGTCCGACTCCACGACCGACGCCCACGCCTCGGCCTTCGCCTCCGGAGTCGGCCGCGCGGCGCGCGCTGTCGCGGCGTGCCGCTCACCCGCCGCGGTCCGGTCCCGCTCCAGCTCCGCCGCGATCGCGTCCTCGTCCGCGCGGCCGGTCGCCGCCAGCCGCTCCAGCAGCGCCCAGCGCAGCTCGGTGTCGACGACCAGCCCGTCGATCGTCTCCGTCCCGTCCAGCAGCCCGGCCAGCAAGTCGAGCTGCTCGTCCGTACGGGCCGTGGCCGCGAACGCCCGCGCCCACGCCAGCTGGTGGTCGCTGCCCGGGTCCGCCGCCCGCAGGTGCTCCAGCGCCGCCTGCGTCCACTTCGCCAGACCGGTCTCGCGCCATTCGGGGGCCGCGTACAGCTCCAGGGCCAGCTTCACCTGACGGTGCAGCGACTGGACCACGCCGATGTCCGACTCCTTGTCGATGTTGGACAGCACCAGGTCGAGGTAGTCGCGGGTGGCCAGCTCGCCGTCGCGGGTCATGTCCCAGGCCGAGGCCCAGCACAGCGCCCGGGGGAGGGAGTCCTCGAAGTCGCCCAGGTGCCGGGTGACGACCGCCAGGGACTCGGGGTCGAGCCGGACCTTGGCGTAGGTCAGATCGTCGTCGTTGAGCAGGATGACCGCCGGGCGCGGCCGCTCGGTCAGCTCCGTGACGTCGGTCAGCTCGCCGTCGACGTCCAGCTCGACCCGGTGCGTACGGACCAGCTTGCCGTCCCGCAGGTCGTAGAAGCCGATGGCGATCCGGTGCGGACGCAGAACCGACTCGCCCTTGGCACCGGGCGGCAGCGGCGGCGCCTCCTGCCGTACGGCGAAGGACGTGATCAGGTCGTCGTCGTCCGTGGCGACCTCCGGCCGCAGGATGTTGATCCCCGCGGTCTCCAGCCACTTCTTCGACCAGGTCTTCAGATCGCGCCCGGAGGTCTCCTCCAGCGCGTCGAGCAGGTCGGTCAGCCGGGTGTTGCCGTACGCGTGGCGCCGGAAGTACCCCTGGACGCCGCGGAAGAACTCGTTCATGCCCACATAGGCGACGAGCTGCTTGAGCACGGACGCGCCCTTGGCGTACGTGATGCCGTCGAAGTTGACCAGGACATCGTCCAGGTCCCGGATCTCGGCCATGATCGGGTGGGTGGACGGCAGCTGGTCCTGCCGGTAGGCCCAGGTCTTCATGGAATTGGCGAAGGTGGTCCACGCGTGCGGCCACTTGCTGCCCGGCGCGTACGCCTGGCAGGCGATCGAGGTGTAGGTGGCGAACGACTCGTTCAGCCACAGGTCGTTCCACCACTCCATGGTCACCAGGTCGCCGAACCACATATGGGCCAGCTCGTGGAGGATGGTCTCGGCCCGGGTCTCGTACGCCGCATCCGTCACCTTCGAGCGGAAGACGTACTGGTCGCGGATGGTCACCGCGGCCGCGTTCTCCATCGCCCCCGCGTTGAACTCCGGCACGAACAGCTGGTCGTACTTCGCGAACGGATAGGGGTAGTCGAACTTCTCCTCGAACCAGTCGAAGCCCTGCCGCGTCACCTCGAAGATCGCGTCTGCGTCGAGGTACTGGGCGAGCGACGGGCGGCAGTAGATGCCCAGCGGTACGGACCGGCCGTCCTTCTCCCAGCTGCTGTGCACGCTGTGGTACGGGCCGACGATCAGCGCGGTGACGTAGGTGGACAGGCGCGGCGTCGGCTCGAAGCGCCAGACGTTGTCCTTGGGCTCGGGCGTGGGGGAGTTGGAGATGACCGTCCAGCCCTCGGGGGCCTTCACGGTGAACTGGAAGGTCGCCTTCAGGTCCGGCTGCTCGAAGCTGGCATACACCCGGCGGGCATCCGGCACCTCGAACTGGGTGTAGAGATAAGCCTGCTGGTCCACCGGGTCGACGAACCGGTGCAGCCCCTCGCCGGTGTTGGTGTACGCGCAGTCCGCGACGACCCTCAGCTCGTTCGGCCCCGCCGCCAGGGGTTCCAGCGCGATCCGCGAGTCCTTGAAGACCTCGTCGGGGTCCAGGGCGGAGCCGTTGAGCACCACCTCGTGCACCGTCGGAGCGATCAGGTCGATAAAGGATGACGCATCCGCCTCGGCGGAGTGGAAGCGCACCGTGGTCACAGAGCGGAAGGTGCCTCCCTCCTCGCCCGCCTTCGGCGAGGAGGGGCCCAGCTGCGCGCCGCTCAGGTCGAGATCGATCTCGTAGGAGTCGACGGTCAGCAGGCGCGCCCGCTCCTGCGCTTCCTCGCGGGTCAGATTCGTGCCAGGCACCAGGTCCCTCTCCTTCGTCCGTACGTTGCGACCATCCTTCCACGTGGCCGCCTTGCCGTCCGCCCGAAATGGGGTGGGGCAGGATGCTGTCAGCGCATCCCGCCCCACCGGTGTCGTACGAACTGTTTTACGGGGTGACCTTCTCGATGCGGACGCTGCCGCTGCCCGTGACCGTGCCGGCCGCGTTCAGCAGGCTGACCGTGCCGAAGAACTCACGTCCCGCGGGGGCCTCGCCGCCGACCACGACCTGGGCCGGGATCTGCGCCGAGCCGCCGTTGGCCAGCTTCACGGTCGCTGACTCGTCCACCTTGACCTCGCCGAGCGAGGGGGCGAAGTAGACGTCCCGGTAGTCGTACTCGGTCGAGCCGGCGGGCACCGAGTAGCCGTCCACCGTGATGGTGTACGTACCGGCCTTGGGATTGGCCAGGCTGACGGCCTCCTCCGAGTCGCCGTCCGCCGACTGGCCGACGACCTCGCCGTCGAGCGAGACCGTCAGATCCAGGTCGGCGCCGGTGTCGGTCGGCGAACCGATGACGACGTCGAGGCGCGAGACGCCCTCGCCGACCGTGACCGTCGTCGTCTGCGACTCGCCGTCCTTGATGGACGGACGGGCCGACTTGGCCGATCCCAGGGGGCCGCCCTTGAGCTTGCCCTCGATGGCGGCGAAGCCGTTGGTGGCCTTCCACTCGACCTGCGCCGGGGTGCCGACCTTGGCCTCCGGCACGGTCTGCACGGCCGGCTCGAAGATGGTGCCGAGCGCCGTCGCGGTGACGGTGAACGGGTTGTCCAGCAGCGGCGAGGTGCGCCGCGACTCGACCTCGATCTCCCACACGCCCGGCAGCGGGTCCGCGTATGACCGCAGGTCGGGGCGGCAGGTGTTGGCCGGGTTCGGATAGTTCGGGTAGCAGTTCGGCGTCGAGGTCGGATCGACCGGCACGCCGTACGGGTTGATCGCGATGAACCGGGTCTGGCTGCCGCTCGCGAGGCCGCTCATCGCGACCTCGAGGGACTTCGCGCCCTCCGGCACGGTCACGAAGTACGACTCGGTGCTGTTGCGCTGCACCGTGCCGGACTGCTTGACCCCGTACGACGGCTTGGCGGCCGGCTTGGAGACCGTGACGCTCGCCAGGATCTGCTTGTCGATGCCCGTGGTGTCCTGATCGTCGAGGGTCAGGACCGCGCTGTGGAAGCCGGCGGTCGTGGGCTTGGCGACGACCCGCACGGTCACCGGCTTGTTCAGCGGCAAGCTGATCTCGTCATAGCTGGCCAGCCGGAACGTGCCGTCGTTGTTCCGCCACCGCAGCTGGTGGCGGACCGGGCGGTCGGGGCCGGTGGTACGGGTGACCGTGACGTCGTACGCCCTGGACTGGCCCGTCTTCAGGCCGCCCTCGCGGTCGTAGATGCCGGTGCCGTAGCCCGGCGTCTTGAGGTAGCCGGACAGCGCGGTCTTCACCGGCGCCTTGACCGTGTACTCATGGGAGGTCGCACCGGCGCGGATCGCGTCCCACGCGCCCAGGATGTTGATCAGGCCGCTGCCCTGCTCGTACGCCTGGAAGCCCGGGATGCGCTTGGCGGTGCCGGTCAGCGCGGTCCGCAGCGTCGCCGGGGACAGCTCGATGTGCTTCTGCTTGGCGGCGGACAGCAGCAGCGCGGAGGCGCCGGCAGCCTGCGGGGAGGCCATCGAGGTGCCCTGCAGCATGCCGTAGCCGGGCGGCAGCTGGTAGCCCGCCTCGGCGACCGGGGCGCCCGGCAGCCAGGTCTGGATGGTGTTGATGGACGCGCCGGGTGCCGAGATGGTCGGGGTGAAGCCGCCGTCCTCGCGCGGGCCGCGGGAGGAGAAGGGGAACATGGCGTACTTCTTCTTGACCTGCGAGCCGTAGTTGGCGGCCCAGGTCTCCTTGGACACCGAGGCACCGACGCTGATCACCTTGTCGGCGAGGCTCGGGTCGCCGATGGTGTTGGCGCCGGGGCCGCTGTTGCCGGCGGAGATGACGAGCTGCACGCCGTAGGTGTCGATCAGGCGTGTGTACAGCTCGGAGCGGGCGTTGTTGCCGTCGTTGAGCGGGGGCAGACCGCCGATGGACATGTTGACGATGTCGACGCCGCGGTTGACGACGAGATCGATCATGCCCTCGGTGAGCGCGATGTTGGTGCAGCCGCCGGACCAGGTGCAGGCGCGGGAGGAGACGATCTTCGCGCCGGGCGCGGCGCCGTTCATCTTCCCGCCGAACAGGCTGTTGGCGGCGGTGATGCCCGCGACGTGGGTGCCGTGCTCGGACTCGATGACGCCGATGTTGACGAAGTCGGCCTTCTTCCCGACCCAGTCGCCGCCGTACGGGTCCATCGGCACGTCCTTGCGGATCTGCACCACGAAGGGGATCCGCTCGGAGATCGCCGTGTCCGGGTTGTCCTTGCCGAAGTACCCGGTCTGGAAGCCGTCCTTGTACGGCTTCATGGGCTCGTCGTCGGTGAAGTCGCCGTTGTCGTCGAGGTCGACGCGGACGGTGCCGGCGGCCGGGTCGTACAGCACACCCCAGCGGTCGGTGGTGTCGCCGTCCCGGTTGAGGTCACCGGCCATGTCGCCACCGGTGGTCGCGGCCTCGGAGAACCGGCTGACCTGGTACGAGCCGGCGGGCGCGGTCCAGGTACGGCCGCCGAAGGTGAAGGTGGGCCCGGATACCGAGGTGACCATCGGCCGCCAGGTGGCGTCCGCGTCCACGATCGGGTCGGTGGCCGTCACCCAGTCGACGATCTTGCGCTCGCCGGTGGTGGTCTTCTGCAGTGCGGGGTGGCCGAGGTCGACACCGGAGTCCAGGATGCCGATGGTCACCCCGCGGCCGTCGGCCTTCGGATGCTGGCGCACGAAGTCGACGGCGCCCGTCTCGAAGGCGGGCTGGTACGGGTTCTTGGCCGGGGTGTCCTTGCCGGGGGCGGGGTAGCCCGATGCAAGCTTCGGCTCCGCTGGAGGGGCTGACGCCGCGCCCTTTTTCGCGGCCGTCCTGGCGCCCTTGGCCCGGTCGGCCTTCGGCGTCGGGTCCGGCAGCTGGATCTCCTGCTTGAGGTCGATGCCGTGGACGGAGGAGAGCTTCTGCGCCTGTGCGATGGCGCCTTCGGCCTTGGCGGTCGGCACGGTGGCGCGGACGTAACCGAGCTTGTCGTACGTACGGCCGACGGAGGCGCCCTTGACCGCGTCCAGCTGGTCGGCGACCTGCTCGGTCGCGCCGGGCGCGGTGGCGATCATCATGGTGATGTTCTTGTCGCCCTCGGCCTTGGCCTGGGCGAGCAGCTCGGCATCGGTCGAACCGAGCTTGTTCCCAGCCGACTTGACCGGTGCCGGGCCGGTGTCCCCGTCAGCGGCGAGTGAGGGTACGGGTCCGGCCGCGGCGAGTGCGGCCACCAGGCCGGCCGCGACCGCGATACGGACCGCGCGTCTCGGCCCGGAGGCAGATGCCTCGGGTATCGAAGATGAAGACATGGTCATCCCTGATTCGAAAGGGTCCGGAATACGGAACCGGATGACCGCTCACTGTTGTGTAAGTGGCATGGGTTTGGGGAGAGTTGCCCGAGAAGGAGTGGCGTCTTGGCGTATTTCCGCCACCTGCCAGGCAGGGCAATCGACGCGAATCAGGCCAAGCCGGAGGCACGGCCTGACGCCCGCCGGCGGGGCGGCCGGTGTGATGGCCACGGAGCCGCCGCTGCCTGCATGGAGTGTGCCCACCGCCCACCGCCCGGCGCCACGGCACGCGCCGTGCCCTTCATGCCAGGCGCCGCGTACGATCCCGCGAATGCCTTCCACGGCCTACCTTGCGCAGGGGCCGCGCGTGGCCATTCGCCGCGTCTGCCGCCAGGACTACGAGGAACTGACGGCCCTGGCTCGGGAGAGTGACGAGATGCACCGTCCATGGCTGCCGGACCGAGACAACACCCCCGAAGGCTTCGAGAGCTACCTCACGCGGTTCCGGCAGCCCATCCACGAGGGCTTCGTCATCTGCTTGCGGGAGACCGGCGCGATTGTCGGAGGCATCAACATCAACAACATCGTCCGGGGCACGATCCAGAGCGGAACTTTGGGTTATACCGCCTACGCGTCCACTACTGGCCACGGATACATGACCGAAGGCATGCGTCTGGTCATGCAACTGGCATTTGTTCCACCCGCGTTGGCCATCGCCCGAGAGCGCCGTCACGGGCTCTGGTCGATTGGACCTCCGAAGCCTCCTTACGACATGGCGCGGTGGCGGGGGCACTGGCACGGTGGCCACGGCTGGGCGAGCACGTGGACGTCGGTCTTGTCGCCGGCCATGATGTGGACCTCGGCTCGCTCCTCCACGACGATCCCGTTGCGAGTCGCCTTATAGACCCGCAGGGTCATCCGCGACTGCCCGGCCTCCGGCCACTCGTTGCTGTCGCTCACCGGCCCGCCTCCCCGCGACGACGCCGTTGCGCGGCCTCGATCACCTCGAGCGGGTCCGGCGCCGGTGGGAAGTACGGGGCGCAGGCTGGGCAGGCGTAGACGTTCCAACCGGGGCCGCTGTTGCTGTGCACCATGCGTACCAGGACGGGCGTATCGACCATCCGCTGGCAGCGGGCGCACATGCGGATGGGCGTGGGCTCGTTGGCGGCGGTCATCTCAGGCCACCTCCACGCCGTGGATCCAGTACGGGCCTGGAGCGTCGATGCCCATGGTCGCCAGCAGCAGGGCGTATCGCCGCTCCTGCTGCTCGTGCGCGACGAGGTACGGACGGACCATGACGGTGGCGTCACCGTCGACCGGCTGCTCGACCGGCCTGCGCCAAGTTCGGGGCAGCTGCGGTGGGTTCCAGGCCCGCACGACGATTCTGCGAGCCACACGGGATTCGGGCATCCCCTGGAGTGTGCGGTGGCGTGCGGGAATACGAAGGCCAAGGAAGGCCCTCACCCATTCGAGGCAGCGGGCGGTACAGCGCGGCAAGTCGACGCTCCTAGCAAGCGTTGGCCATGCCCCCGGACCGTTCGCCCGGTCGCGGGGGTGCTTTGACCATCACAGCCTGCCGCTGTACGACGACTGAGAGTTGCACCGAAGAGTGCAACTCCCGCGCCGGGCACGGTGCTACACGCCGACCCATTCCGCGTACTCGGAGAGCACTCCGCTACGGACGCGTTCCCGGTGCTTGAGGGCCAGTACGGTCTCCCGCACCGTCGGGTGATAGCGCGTCTGCTGCGGGGCGATCCGACGAGCCCGTTGGAGACACACAAGCGCTTCTCCACGGCTGCCCGCCCACATGTGTGCCCTGCCGAGATCCATCCAGTGGTGCCCGGCCCGTGAGCGGGACCAGCCGCGTGGTAGCCGCACGGCTTCCGCAAGCTCGATCGCACGTCCGTAGTCGTCCAGCTCCGACGCGATCGCCACTGCATGCACGCCGACGTTCAGCATTCCCCAGGTAAGGCCGTAGTTCGGCAGCTCACCCGTCTCCTCGGCGATGGCACGGGCCTCCGCCAGTCGCGCGTCAGCGTGGTCGCTGTCCTTCGCCCGTCCGGCAATCACTGCGGCCCGCAGGTGCAGGCTGCCGCGCAGCGCGTCGATGCCCGCTGGACGCCGGGCGTCCTGGCCCTCGAGGTCGCTTAGCGCCCGGTCGATCACACGCAACCCGATCTCGTACCGGCCTGACGATAGAACCGTCTGGGCGCGCAAGTATGCGTGGATCGCGGCCAGGCCGGGCTCGTCAGCGCGCGGTGCAGTCATCGCGATGCGGTCCAGGGCGACGGTGGCGAGGTCGAGGTATCCGAAGCCCCATGCCAGGGTGAACACGCAACGGAACGCCCCGGCCAGGCACTCGTGTGCCGCCCTCTGTTCCTCGCCCGAGGTGGTGTGGATGGCGTGCACGCACTCGTCGATCAGGGCTGGCAAATCTCGGGCCATCGGCATGTAGTCGGCTTGGCGGCGCTGGAGGAGGGCCTGCTGGACGTCGGCCCGGATAAGGGCGACAGGCCGCGGTTGCACATCCCAGTCATGGGGTACGTCCCAATTCTCCATGCCGATACGGATCGGCTGGATCAAGTCGTCCATCCGGTCACGGCGGAGCTCGTTGATATAGGGCTGTCCCAGGAGTTCGGAAGGGGTGACACCAAGCGACCGGGCGCATGCGGCGACGAGGGAGGGGGAGGCGGGCTTCTGGCCGCATTCGACCTTTGAGAGCAGTGACTTGGAGATGTGGGCTTTCATGGCGAGCCCTTGTTGGGTGAGGCCACGCTGCTTGCGGTACCGCGCGATGCGTGTGCCTGTGTGCTCGTCAATGTGCGGCGACATTCTGGTCTCCGTTCTGCACCGACACCAAAACGGTACCTGTGGCCTGGACCAGCGGCACGGCATTCCTTGGCGATCAGCGTCCAGGTCGATGCGCGGTGGGCGCCTGCGCCGCGATGTGCGCGAGTGGCTCGGTAGGCTCACGAGCCATGCCCGCGTCAGAACCCACCATCCTCGCCACCTCCGGTGGCCACCGCGTCGGAGACCGAACCATGGTGGCCTTCGATGCTCTCGTGCACCACGCTGTCGATCTGTCCGGAGTCCACGGACGCCGACCCCGGGTGATGTACGTCGGTACGGCGATCGGCGACGCCGAGCACTTCACGGCACGCATGACCGAGGCCGCTCGGGTCGCCGGGTTCCACCTGACGCCACTGCACCTGTTCCCCATGCCGAACCTTGAGGACCTGGAAGGCGCCGTCCTCGATCAGGACGCCGTCTGGGTCATGGGCGGTTCGGTCGCGAACCTGCTGGCCGTGTGGCGCGTCCACGGGCTTGACGCCATATTCCGCCGGGCCTGGGAAGCCGGTGTCGTGCTCAGCGGGGTCAGCGCAGGGTCGATCTGCTGGTTCCAGGGCGGCACCACCGACTCCTTCGGCCCCGAACTGCGGCCGCTCACCAACGCACTCGGTTTCCTGCCTTACGGCAACGGCGTCCACTACGACAGCGACAAGGGACGCCGTCCTCTGGTGCACCGGCTCGTCGCCGATGGCACCCTGCCCGTCACGCACTGCACTGACGACGGGGTGGGTCTGGTCTACCGCGGAACCGAGTTCGTCGAAGCCGTCACGGAGTCGACAGGGAAGGGCGCCTATGTCGTCGCGCGCGAGGGGGACTCGGCTGTCGAGGAACGCATTGAACCGCGCCGGCTACCGCCGTCACGGCGGTAGACCCCGCAGGGCGCCATCGGTGACAGCCGTGCCCGCTGAAGGTGACGCGGACGCCCGGGAGGTGCCGGCGAGCTGACCGCCGTGCGGTGTTCCGCGCCGTACGCGAACCCCCCGCCTACCCCCGTATATGAACACGCGGTGAGCGCGGTCTCTCCCCGACGCAAGGGGCGGATGGCGCCCATCAGACCTGGTGATCCACGTCCCGTGATCGGTGCCGCTCGTTCCGGTGGCGTTCAAACTCAGGCCATCCCCGGTGCCAACCATCCGAGTGAGCGGGAAAGTTCCCCGCCCCACCGCACTCGGGGAGATCGCGCATGTCCCGGACCAGGTCCGTCGTCTCCGCCTTCGACCGCCGCACCCTGATCGCCGCCGCGGGCGCCCTCGGTGCCTCCGTCGGGCTCGGAGCAGCTCTCGGGCCCGGCGGAAGTTCGGCCGAGGCGACCCCGCCCGCGACGAGCCGGGCCGCGGCGCGGCCGGCCGTACGCGACGCGCCCGGAGCGCCGGTCGCGCCCGTCGCCCCCGCCGTGCCGTCGAAGGTCGGCACCACGCTGGAGACGGTGGCCACCCCGCGCGGTTCCGGCGGCTACCGGCGCCTTGACGACGGTCCCGCCTGGCGCCGCGTCGTACGGGCCGATCTGGCCGCCGCCAAGCCCGGCCGCGCGGACCGCCGTACCGCCCTCGCCTCGTTCGTGCAGTTCACCGACCTCCACATCGTCGATGTGCAGCACCCGCTGCGCAGCGAGTTCCTGCGCCCGGAGCTGCTGAGCGCCTTCCGCCCGCAGGAGGCGCTGTCCGTGGCCGGCGCGGTCTCGCTCGTCGAGCGGATCAACGGGCTGCACGGTGGCCCCGCCACCGGTGCCCCCCTCTCCTTCGTCATGACCACCGGCGACAACACCGACAACAACTCGAAGTCGGAGCTGGAGTGGTTCCTCACCGTCATGAGCGGCGGCCGGGTCACGCCCAACACCGGCGACCCTCGGCACTACGAGGGCGTGCAGAACAGCGGTCTGAAGCTCTACTGGCAGCCGGATAACCCAGTGCGCGACCAGGACAAGCGGCTCGGGTTTCCGCACATCCACGGCTACCTGGACGCGGCGATCCGCAGCGTCGAGAGCCCCGGTCTGCGCATGCCGTGGTACTCCACCGTCGGCAACCACGACGGCCTGCCCGGCGGCTGCTACGCGCCCGGCCAGGCCTTCTTCGCCGAGTTCGCCGTCGGCGGCCGCAAGCTCGAATCCATTCCGGCCGCCGAGGCCGCCGCGCTGTGGGACGCGGTGAAGAAGGGCATGGACCCGTACGGCAAGCACTACGCGGAGCTGCTGCGCACCCGTACCCGCTCCATGCGCACGGTCACCCCCGACCCGCACCGCGCCCCCTTCACGCCCCACGAATACCTGGAGGCGCACCTCGACCCGGCGTACGCGGGTGCCGGGCCCGTCGGCCACGGCTACACCGCCGCCAACCTCGCGGCGAACCGGCTGTACTACTCCTTCCGCATCGCCGACGGCGTGCTGGGCATCAGCCTCGACACCACCAACTCCGGCGGACATTACGAAGGCTCGATCGGTTCCGCCCAGCTGCGCTGGCTCAAGCGCACCCTGGCCGCGCACCGGGACGACCATGTGCTGGTCTTCAGCCACCACACCAGCGCGACGATGCGCAATCTGCGGCCGGACCCGGAACGCCCGCACGAGCAGCGGCACGGCGGCGATGAGCTGGTGGCCGCCCTCAAGCGGTACCCCAATGTGCTGGCGTGGATCAACGGCCACAGCCACAAGAACCACATCACCCCGCACGGCACCTTCTGGGAGATCTCCACCGCCTCGCACGTCGACTTCCCGCAGCTGGCGCGCATCATCGAGCTGGTGGACAACGGTGACGGCACCCTGTCGCTGTTCACCACGCTGGTGGAGTCCGCCGCCCCGCACCGTACGGACTTCGCCGACCTCTCCAACACCGGGCTCGCCGCGCTCTACCGCGAGCTGTCCTTCAACGCTCCGGGCAGCCGGACCACCCTCGCAGGCGACCCGACCGACCGGAACACGGAGCTGCTGCTGAAGCGCCCGTAGGTTCAAGCCGCCGTCGGTGACCGGAAGTCCGGCGCCGGGTGGCCACCGCGCCACACTGCGCGACGTCACCGCCTCGACGTCGTTGTACGGAAGCGTGGCACGGTTCGGGTTCCATGGCGGGTGCCACGCGGAACGGCCGCCACTCCGCTGCCGTCAGCTTCAACGCCGACTGGGCCGGCGACAGCCAGACACTGCTGGAGGCCGAGTTCTGCGGGAAGGCTCGCGCGGAGAGTGCGCGGAACGAGAGGCCGGGGGCCGAGAGTCCGGTGCTGTCCGAAGCCTGGTGACGCCTTGAACCGGAAGCACGGACACGATGAGTGCGGCGGCGGTGATGCGGAAGGCCTGCGGCCGGAACAGTCGCTTCGATGCGGCGACATCACTGAGATCAGCTGGGGCGGCGGGCCACCGGGGCTCACCGGGGGAGGATGACCACATACGCGGCCGGCTCCCGGTCGGCCGCGGCCGTCAGGGCCGTACGGACCACGGTGGCCTGCTGCTCCAGCGCCTCCCTCAGCTTCTTGGGGGTGGTGTGCACAACGGTGATGCCCAGCCGCTCCAGGGCCTCGCGCTTGCGGGCGCCCTCGGACCACGCTGTGTTCTCGTCCTGTCGCGGCGAGCGGGCGTCGATCTCCAGGGCGACGGCGTGGTCCGGCCAGTAGGCGTCGACCCCGCCCAGATGCGGGCCTCCCGGCAGCCGCAGGTCGACGTTCCACAGCGGGTCGGGCAGGTCGCAGACGCGCACCATGTCGTACAGCCGGCCCTCCGCGAGCGCCCGGCCCTCGGCCAGCAGGGTGTCCACCGCGTCGACGACATGCGGCCGGCCCAGCAGCCGGGAGCGGCTCAACTCCCGGACGACAGCCGCCGGTTCGCAGTGACCGCCGCGCACGGCCTCGGTGAGCAGGCCGCGTACGGCCGAGGCGTCGGAGAGGCCGGCGACGGCGTCGGCCAGGGCGCGCGGCACGGGGGCCACCGGCAGGCCGGTGACCTGCAGCGGCTTCGGCTGCACCTGGGAGCGGACGATGTGCGCCAGGCCGGTGGAGCGGAGGCGGCGGGTCCGGGGGACGAGCACATCGATGTGGACGAGGGAGGTCAGCGGGGGAGCGGAAGCGAAGCCGTGCAGGGCCAGCGCCGCCAGCCCGGTGATCATCGCGTCGCCGAAGGGCCCGGCCTTGGCCTTGGCTGCGGCGCATCCCTTCGCCAGCTGCTCCGGCACACCCTTGCGCCCCAGCGTGGGACGCCCCGCGTACAGCAGCGCCGCGTGCAGCCGCTCCTCGCTGGTCGGCGGCCCTGGGTGCAGCAGATAGACGCCGGGGAGCAGCTGCTGCCAGGGGCCGCCGGACTGGCAGCGCTCGGCCGCGGCAGCCGTGGTGACGCCGTGCTGCCGCAGCTGGTTGATGGTGAGCACGCGGGGCTGGGCCTCGGAGAGGTGGCTGAGGGGGCGGGGGGAGAGCGGGGTGTTGTGGTTCATGCCCCCAGCGATTCCCGCCCCCGGACCGACTCCTAACGGCTGTTACACGCCTGTCGACAAACCAGGACAACGCCGTACTAAAGTACGGGAGTTCGAATGCCGATCAGGACTCCGCCGAACGTGGGTCCAAGCGGGGTGTGACGGTGTGCCGTTCGCGGTGCCGGCGGCGCGGGCGTTTCCCGAGCGCCGTTGTCCGGACGCGACGCTGCGCACCCTCCCCGGGTGGGCCGTCGGCCCCGCCGCCGACCGCGACCTGGAGAATCGGTGCTGCCCGCCGCGGGCGACCCCGTGCCCGTGGGATGCTGGGCGTGTGACACCGCAGGACCTGGTCCGGCTGCGCCGGGCCCGTGACGTGATGGACCGCGACTACGCGCGGCCGCTCGATGTGCCCGCGATGGCGCGCGTCGCCCTCATGTCGCCGGGCCACTTCTCCCGCAGCTTCCGCGCCGCCTTCGGCGAGACGCCGTACAGCTACCTGATGACCCGTCGGATGGAGCGCGCGAAGGCGCTGCTGCGGCGGGGTGACCTGTCGGTGACGGAGGTCTGTTTCGCGGTCGGGTGTACCTCGCTGGGGTCCTTCAGCTCGCGGTTCACTGAGCTGGTCGGCGAGAGCCCGAGCGCCTACCGGGCCCGCCGCCACGACCACGGCGCCGCCATCCCCGCGTGCATCGCCAAGATCATGACGCGGCCGGTCAGGAGACCGGTCAGGAATGGAGAAGCGAAGCCCGCGGCTCAGCCGTAGCGTGATGAGCATGGACATCAAGCTTTCTACGTGCTTCATCGCCGTTGACGACCATGACAAGGCGCTCGGCTTCTACCGCGACGTTCTCGGCCTCGAGGTGCGCAATGACGTCGAGTTCGAGGGGATGCGCTGGGTGACCGTGGGGTCACCGTCCCAGCCGGATGTGGACATCGTCCTCGAACCGCCCTTGGCGGACCCGAACGCCTCGCCGGCCGACAAGCAGGCGATGGCGGAGCTGATGGCCAAGGGCCTGCTGCGCGCCGTCATCTTCACGACCGGCGACTGCGACGCGACCTTCGAACGTATCCTTGCGGCGGGTGGTGAGGTGGTGCAGGAGCCGATCGACCAGCCGTACGGCGTCCGCGACTGCGCCTTCCGTGACCCTTCCGGCAACCTGCTGCGCTTCACCCAGCCGCGCGCCAAGTGAGCTTCGTGCCCCGGGCGCGCCCGCCCTGCCCCGCGCGCCCGCGGCGCGGGGCTTGCCCGCCCACGCCCTGATTTTGGCGCGGGTGGGCGGGGAAAACTCCGGCGCGAAGCGCCGGGAAAGTCCGGCGGCCCCACCCCGCGGCCGAGAGGCGACGCCTCAAAAGCGCCCCTGCGCCGGGGAGACGTGTCGCCGGATTCGTGCCGGGCTCAGGCCACGGCCTCCGGCCGTTTGCGGGGCCCGACGGGGGCGGCCCCTGGGCCGGGGAATCGCGCCGCCGGAGTCGTGCCGGCGCTCAGGCCACGGCCCCTGGCCGTCAGCGGGAGCCGCCGGAGGCGGCCCCCGCATCGCACGCCTGGGCACGGAGCGCCCGGGCGAGGTCGTCCCGGGCCTCCAGCACCAGCCGCCGCAGCGCGGGCGGCGCCTCCGCATGCGCGGCCAGCCACGCATCGGTCGCCTCCAGCGTCTCCTGGTTGCTCTGCAGCGCCGGGAACAGACCGCGCACGATCGCCATCGCGATCTCGATCGACCGCTCCCGCCACACCCGCTCGATCGCCGCGAAGTACTTCGGCGCGTACGGGGCGAGCAGCTCCCGCTGACCCGGCTGGTCCAGGCCCGCGATGGTCGCCTCCACCAGCGCGTTGGACAGCTTGTCGGACTCCACCACATCCGCCCAGGCCCGCGCCTTGACCTCGGCGGACGGCTGCGCGGCCAGGCACCGCACCTGGTGCCGCTTGCCGGAGGCGGTGTCGTCGCGGGCCAGCTCGGCCGCGAGCCGCCCCTCGTCGGCGATGCCGTGCGAGGCGAGCGGCTCCAGGAACGTCCAGCGCAGCTCCTGGTCGACATCCAGCCCGTCGATCTTCGCCGTGCCCGCCAACAGCCCCTCCAGCAGCTGCAGATCAGCCGGGCGGCTCGCCACCTGGGCGAAGAACCGTGCCCACGCCAGCTGGTGGCCGCTGCCCGGCTCGGCCAGCCCCAGTTGCTGCAGCGCTCCCTCTGCGAGCGCCTGGCCGCCCTGTTCCCGCCACTCGGGCGCCGCGTAGTGGACCAGCGCCGACTGCGCCCAGGTGTGCAGCGTCTGCAGAACGCCGATGTCGCTCTCCCGCCCCGCGAACCGCAGCACCAGATCGAGGAAGTCGCGGGCCGGCATCAGCGCGTCCCGGGTGAGGTTCCACAGCGCCGACCAGCTCAGCGCCCGGGCCAGTGGGTCGGCGATCTCGCCGAGGGATCCGCGCAGGGTGTCCAGGGACCGCTCGTCGAAGCGGATCTTGCAGTACGTCAGGTCCTCGTCGTTGACCAGGATCAGATCGGGCCGCTCGGCCCCGGCCAGCTCGCTCACCACCGTCCGCGGCCCGGAGACGTCCACCTCCGCGCGGGCGTACCGCAGCAGCTTTGTCCGGTCGCTCGCCTCCGGGCGCTGTGACCCGGCGTCGACGCTCCTCGACACTGCGCTCGTTCCTCGCTTGGTCTCGTCGCTTTCGACGCCGGCCCGCCCTTCGGCTCGCTCGCGTGCGCCGTCTCCCTCCTGCCGCCGGTAGAGCCCGACCGCGACCCGGTGCGGCCGCAGCTGGGCCATGTCCAGGCCGGCGGCCGGCTCGGTCAGCGGTGCCGAGGCCTCCTGGAAGACCGCCAGCTCGGTGATCCGGTCGCTCGCGTCGTACGTGGCCTGCGGCGTCAGCGCGTTGACGCCGGCGGTCTGGAGCCACGACCGGGACCAGGCGGCCATGTCCCGGCCCGAGGTTTCGGCGAGCACCGACAGCAGGTCGTCCAGCCGCGTGTTCCCGTACGCGTGCCGCTTGAAGTAGCGCCGGGCGCCCTCCAGGAACGCCTCCCGCCCGACGTACGCGACCAGCTGCTTGAGCACCGACGCACCCTTGGCGTAGGTGATGCCGTCGAAGTTGAGCTTGGCGTCCTCCAGGTCACGGATGTCGGCCGTGACCGGGTGGGTGGACGGCAGCTGGTCGGCCCGGTACGCCCAGGCCTTGCGGCGGTTGGCGAAGGTGATCCAGCCGTCGGTGAACCGGGTGGCCTCCACCAGCGAGAACGCGCCCATGAAGTCGGCGAAGGACTCCTTGAGCCACAGGTCGTCCCACCACTCCATGGTCACCAGATCGCCGAACCACATGTGCGCCATCTCGTGCAGGATGACGTTCGCCCGGTGCTCGTACGAGGCCTGGGTGACCTTGCCGCGGAAGATGAACTCCTCCCGGAAGGTGACGCAGCCCGGGTTCTCCATGGCGCCGATGTTGTACTCCGGCACGAACGCCTGGTCGTACTTGCCCCACGGATACGGGTAGTCGAAGTGGTCGTGGAAGAAGTCCAGGCCCTGCTTGGTGACGGTGAAGATGTCGTCCGCGTCGAAGTGCTTGGCGAGCGACCGGCGGCACAGCGCCCCGAGCGGGATCTCCAGGACGGAATTGTCCGGAAGCGTACGGCTGTAGTGGTCGGTCACATAGTGGTAGGGACCGGCGACGATCGCCGTGATGTACGTCGAGATCGGCTTCGTCGGTACGAACCGCCAGGTCGCCGCGCCCACCCCGGTCGGCTCCGGCTCACCCTCCCGCGCGCTGTTGCTCAGCACCGTCCAGTCCGCGGGGGCGGTCACCGAGAAGCGATAAGGCGCCTTGAGGTCCGGCTGCTCGAAGTTCGCGAAGACGCGGCGGGCGTCCGCCGGCTCGTACTGCGTGTACAGGTAGACCTCGCCGTCCTCCGGGTCTTCGAACCGGTGCAGGCCCTCGCCGGTCCGGCTGTAGGCGCACTGCGCGTCCACCGTCAGGACGTTCTCCGCCCGCAGCCCGCCGAGCACGATCCGCGTCCCGTCGAAGACCGCCGCCGGGTCCAACTCCCGCCCGTTGAGCGTCACCGAGGTGACGGCCGGGGCGACCAGGTCGACGAAGGTCGCGGCACCCGGCTCGGCACAGCGGAAGCGGATCGTCGTCGTCGACCGGAAGGTGCGCGGCTGGTCCTCGTCGCCACCGGGGTCGACCGCCGAGCGCACGTCCAGCGCCACCTCGTACCCGTCCACGGACAGCAGCGCGGCCCGCTCGCGGGCCTCGTCACGGGTCAGGTTCTCACCGGTCACGAACGGCTCCTTTGCGCGTCAGCTCGTCCTTTTCTCACCATCCGAACGCTCGCCATAGTGTCACGGAGCTGTGACGGCGGGCTCCCGGGAATGGCAGCGCCGCCGCGTAGGTTGGCCGGAGAGATCAGCAATTCAACGAATCCACGATGTGTGCGTAGGAGATCCCGTGACCGCACCCGAGAAGACCCCAGTCGACTTCTGGTTCGATCCGCTCTGCCCGTGGGCGTGGCTGACCTCGCGCTGGATGCTCGAGGTGGAGAAGGTACGTCCGGTCGAGGTGCGCTGGCATGTGATGAGCCTGGCGGTCCTCAACGAGCCGAAGCTCGATGAGCTCCCCGAGCAGTACCGCGAGATGCTGGCGACCACGGCCTGGGGCCCGGTGCGGGTGGCCATCGCCGCCGAGCAGAAGCACGGCAGCGAGGTACTCGGCCGACTCTACACCGCTATGGGCACCCGCTTCCACAACCGCGGCGAGGGCGCCACCCCCGAGGCGATCCGGGCCGCGCTCGAGGACGCCGGGCTGCCGGCGGAGCTGGCGGACTACGCCGACTCGAACGAGTACGACACCGAGCTGCGCGCCTCCCACAAGGAGGGCATCGAGCTGGTCGGCCAGGACGTCGGCACCCCGGTGATCGCGCTGCCCGGCCACGACGGTGAGCGGATCGCCTTCTTCGGCCCGGTCGTCACCCCGGCTCCGAAGGGTGAGGCCGCCGCCAAGCTGTGGGACGGCACGCTGATGGTCGCTTCCACGCCCGGCTTCTACGAGATCAAGCGGACCCGTACCGAGGGCCCGGTCTTCGACTGACCGCTCCGGGTACGGCAGCGCGCGTAGGAACGCAGGCCGCCGGAATCCCCCCGACATGCCCGCGCCCTGCCTGCCCCTTCACCGAAGGGGCAGGCAGGGCGCGGGCTTTGTGATCCTTTCGCGCGGGCTCAGTCGCGCGACGCCGCCACGAACCGCTGACGCACGTAGCCGATGAGCGCGAGCACCAGTGCCATCCCGCCGGTGAAGTACAGCTGCACCCGGGTGTCGGGCTGCTGTGCCATCAGGGCCAGGATCGCCAGCACGCCGGCCAGGGCCACCCAGGTCAGGGCCGGGAACGCCCACATCCTCACGACCAGCTTCTCGGGTGCCTCGCGCTCCAGCTTCCGCCGCATCCGCAACTGGGCCACGGCGATGAAGGCCCAGACCACCAGCACGGCCGCGCCGACCATGTTCAGCAGCCAGGCGAAGACGGTGTCCGGCCACCAGAAGCTGAGCAGCACCGCGAAGAAGCCGAAGCCCGAGGAGGCGATCACCGCGAGCCGGGGCACACCGCCCGAGACCTTGCCGAGGAACTTCGGGCCCTCGCCGCGCGCGATCAGCGAGTAGGCCATGCGCGAGGAGCCGTAGATGTTGGCGTTCATCGCGGACAGCAGGGCGACCAGCACGATGACGTTCATCAGCTGGCCCGCGGCCGGGATGCCGAGCCGGTCCAGCACGGCGACGTACGGACCGTGCTTGACGACCGCCGGGTCGTTCCACGGGATCAGCGTGACGATCACCAGCATCGAGCCGACGTAGAAGACGGCGATGCGCCACATGGCGGTGCGCACGGCCTTCGCGACGCCGCGGACGGGGTGCTCGGACTCGGCGGCCGCGATGGTGACCGTCTCCAGGCCGCCGTACGCGAACACGGAGGCGAGCAGACCGACGACCAGGCCGTTCGCGCCGTTGGGCAGGAAGCCGCCGCCACCGGTGAGGTGTGACGTACCCGGGGCGTGGGTGCCGGGCAGCACGCCGAAGACGGCCAGGGCGCCCAGGACCAGGAACAGCGAGATCGCGACGACCTTCAGCGCGGCGAACCAGAACTCGAACTCACCGAAGTTGCTCACCGCGGCCAGGTTCGTACCGCAGAACAGGGCCATGAACAGCAGGACCCACATCCAGGACTCGGTGCCCGGGAGCCAGCTGGTCATGATCCCCGCGGCGCCGATCGCCTCCGCGGCGACGCCCACGCACAGCAGCGTCCAGAACATCCAGCCGGTGGTGAAGCCCGCCCAGGGGCCGATCGCCCGCTCGGCGTGCACCGAGAACGAGCCGGAGGCCGGATTGGCGGCCGACATCTCGCCCAGCATGCGCATCACCAGCATGACGAGCAGGCCGGAGATGGCGTACGCGACGACGATCGACGGTCCGGCCGCCGCGATACCGGCGCCGGAGCCGACGAACAGGCCGGCGCCGATCACACCGCCCAGGGCGATCATCGACAGATGGCGCTGCTTGAGGCCGTGGGAGAGCGGGGTGCTGCTCTGGGGCGCCTCGGCGGCGGTTTCGCGCGCGGGCGCTGAGGACAGGGATGTCCGGTTCATGGGCAAGGTGTCCAGTAAATGAGAGGTCAGCGGTCGCCCCAGTGTGCGGGGGTGCACCGCTCACGACAACGCCTGGTTCGCGATGGACCGATATTCGGACGGCATGGTGACGCTTCGCAGCCGTCGTGTCGCCGGAATCGGCTCACTGGGGCCGGGCTCCTTTGGTGGGACCCCACAGTCTCCCCAGCGTCAGCCGTCCGCGCTTGCCATGGGCGCCCTGCCCGCCGCGTGGAAGCTCATGGGCCGTCGCGGCTGACGGCCCTGCCCGCTCGCACGACGCGAGGGCCCGCACCCGTCGAAACGGGTGCGGCCCCTGGACGCGCAGGGCGCTCGTACGACCGTCCCCGCCGTACGAACGGTGCCCTACGACCCGGTGACGGCGTCCTTCCGGTCGCCGCCGCCGATCTTCAGCCGGTCGCGCACGAGCGCGATGACCAGCACGAGCGCGGCCGCCAGCACCGACATGATCACCTGCTCCCGCCCCGCGGGGTCGGTCAGCATGTAGACCAGCACGAACGAGATCATCGCGATGGTCGCCCAGGTCAGGTACGGGAACAGCCACATCCGCACGATGAGCTTCTGCGGGTTCTCCCGCAGGATGATCCGGCGCATCCGCAGCTGGGTGAAACAGATCACCAGCCACACGAAGAGGGCCACCGCACCTGAGGAGTTCAGGAGGAACGCGAAGACGGTGTCCGGCCACTTGTAGTTGAAGAACACGGCGACGAAGCCGAAGATCACCGATCCGAGGATCGCCGCCTGCGGGACGCCGCGGCTGTTCGTCCGGGCGAAGGACTTCGGCGCGTCACCGCGCTCGCCGAGCGAGAAGGCCATCCGGGAGGCGGTGTAGAGGCCGGAGTTCAGGCAGGACAGCACGGCGGTGAGCACGATGACGTTCATGACCTGGCCGGCGTGCGGGATGCCGATCGAGTCGAGCGCGGCCACGTAGGAGCCGTTCTTGACGATCGACTTGTCGTTCCACGGCAGCAGGCTGACCACGACGAAGATCGAGCCCAGGTAGAAGACGGCGATCCGCCAGATCACGCTGTTGGTGGCCTTGGTGACCGCGCGCTGCGGGTCCTCGGACTCACCGGCGGCCAGGGTGACGATCTCGCTGCCCATGAAGGAGAAGACGACCATCAGCACACCGGTGAGGATGGCGCCGGGGCCGTTGGGCAGGAAGCCGCCGTGCGCGGTGAGGTTGGCCAGCCCGGCCGTGTGGCTGTCGGAGCCGGGGAGGACGCCGAAGACCGCGAGCCCGCCGACCGCGATGAACGCGGCGATGGCGACGACCTTGATGCCGGCGAACCAGAACTCGAACTCACCATAGGAGCCGACCGAGGCCAGGTTGGTCGCGGTCAGCACGACCATCACGATCAGCGCCCAGGCCCACTGCGGTACGGCGGGAACCCATCCCTCCAGGATCTTGGCACCCGCGGTGGCCTCGACCGCGAGCACCACGACCCAGAAGAACCAGTACAGCCAGCCGATGGAGAAGCCGGCCCAGCGGCCGAGGGCCCGGTCCGCGTACGCGGAGAAGGAGCCGGAGGTCGGGTTGGCCGCGGCCATCTCGCCGAGCATCCGCATCACGAAGACGACCATGGCGCCGACGAGGGCGTACGACAGCAGGATGCCCGGGCCGGCGGCAGCGATACCGGAGCCGGAGCCCACGAAAAGCCCGGCCCCGATGACGCCGCCAATTGCGATCATGGAAAGGTGGCGGTTCTTGAGTCCGGCCTTGAGGCCGTCGGAGGTGCCCTTCTGCTCAGGATCGCTGAGCGGCGGGGCCACCTTGGTGCGTGTCGGCTGCGCGTTCATGCACAATCCTTACGAGTGTCGGTGGACAGCCCTGGCATTCAAACCAAGGGGAAACTGATGCGGAACCCCTGATTCCCGATCGTTGCATTCGTCACACCGGGGAAACACAGGAAGCCGCGGCCGGACACAGGGCGACGGCCCCGGCGGCGCCCGGCCCTGACCGCCCATGCCACACTCGGATCATGCGCGTGTATCTCGGCTCCGATCATGCCGGTTTCGAACTCAAGAACCACCTTGTCGCCTGGCTCACAGCCCGCGGCCATGAGCCCGTCGACTGCGGTCCCCTCATCTACGACGCCCAGGACGACTACCCGCCGTTCTGCCTCCGCGCCGCTGAGAAGACCGCAGCCGACCCCGACAGCCTCGGCATCGTCATCGGCGGCTCCGGCAACGGCGAGGCCATCGCCGCCAACAAGGTCAAGGGCGTACGGGCCGCGCTGGCCTGGAGCGAGCAGACCGCCGCGCTCGGGCGTGAGCACAACAACGCCAACGTGGTCAGCATCGGCGCCCGGATGCACTCCCTGGACGAGGCGACGAAGTTCGTCGAGATCTTCCTGGGCACCCCGTACTCGAACGAGGAGCGGCACACCCGCCGGATCGAGATGCTGACCCGGTACGAGACCACGGGCGAGCTGCCGCCCATCCCGGCCCACCATCCCCAGCAGGAGGGCTGATCCTCGGATGCCCGAGGGGCACACGATCCACCGGCTGGCCGCCGACCACCTCGAGAGGTTCGGCGGCCGGCCTGTGCGTGCCACCAGCCCGCAGGGGAAGTTCGCGGACGGTGCCGCGCTCATCGACGGCCAGGTCCTCGAGCACGCCGACGCCCACGGCAAGCACCTCTTCCTGGGGTTCGGGGCCACCGGATGGGTCCACGTCCACCTCGGGCTCTTCGGCAAGCTGGGCTTCGGCGACGCTCCGGCTCCGCCGCCCACCGAGACCGTACGGCTGCGGCTGGTGAACACGGGCGCGTACGCCGATCTGCGCGGGCCCACCGCCTGTGCGCTGATCACCGACGCCGAGAAGCAGGCGATACACGACCGGCTCGGCCCGGACCCCCTCCGCTGCGCTCCGTCCCCCCTCTTCGAGCAGCCTGCGGCCTTGCGACGGCGGCAGGAGCACGACGGCGAGCGCGCCTGGCGCCGGCTCTCCCGCAGCCGCACCAGCATCGCCGCACTGCTCATGGACCAGAAGGTGATCGCGGGCGTCGGCAACGTCTACCGCGCCGAGGTGCTGTTCCGGCACGGCGTCGACCCGTACCGCCCCGGCCGGGAGGTGACGCGCGCCGAGTGGGACGCGATGTGGGCCGACCTGGTCCTGCTGATGAGCGAAGGCGTACGGAACAACCGGATCGACACCGTCCGGCCCGAGCACACGCCTGAGGCCATGGGCCGGCCGCCGCGCGTGGACGACCACGGCGGCGAGGTGTACGTCTACCGCCGCGCCCACCAGGCGTGCCACGTCTGCGGCGGCGAGATCCGCACCGCCGATCTCGCCGCCCGCAACCTCTTCTGGTGCCCGGGCTGCCAGCGGCGCTAGCGACGCTCCTGCGCTCGGGAGTTCGGGGTCTGCCGGGGGCCGCAGGACGCGTAACTCCCTTGCCATAAACCCGTCCGTATCGGTGCTTCATCGGTCAGGCGATCGCATTCCGTCACCATGTGCGATGAAAACGGATCATCCGGGGGTCCCCCCTACGCGGCCCGGGCGGGGGCGGATAAGGTCCGGGGCAATGGCACGCGGCGCAGGAGCAGAGACTCTTACGGCCCGGATGCGCAAATCGACGCACCGGGCCCGAATCGCCCTGCGCAAAGCCGGAGTGGACTACTTCCGTGGCGACGGCTCCGACTGGATCGCCCTGGCCGCCCTGCTGGCAGCCGTCCCGGCCATCGCCGCTGCCACGGTGGCCGTGCCCGTCTGGTGCACGCCCGCCACGCTCGTCCTCCCGATCATCGTCGGCGGGCTCATCCTGCGGCCGGCGAGCCTGCTGGTGCTGTACGCGGCATCGGCCGCGGCGCTGATCGCCGAATCCACGCTGCTCGGGCCGTACAACGAAGGCCCCTCACGCGTCACGCCCGGCACGATCCTGGTGGTCGGCGCCGTGGGCTTCGCCGGGCTGGTCATCGCCCAGTTCCGCAGCCGGGTCGGAGTGCCGTGGCGGCGTGGCGGCACGATGCTGTTCGACCTGCGCGAACGGATCCGGGTGCAGAGCAAACTGCCGAGCCTGCCCAAGGGCTGGCACCACGAGATGGCGCTACGCCCGGCCGGCGGGCAGTCCTTCTCCGGCGACTTCGTCGTCGCGGCCCGGACGAACGGCGGACGGACGCTCGAAGTCGTCCTGACCGACGTCTCCGGGAAGGGGATGGACGCCGCCTCCCGCGCCCTGCTGCTGTCGGGCGCCTTCGGCGGCCTGCTGGGCTCCCTTCCGCCGCACGCCTTCCTTCCGGCCGCCAACGGATATCTGCTGCGCCAGGACTGGGACGAGGGCTTCGCCACGTCCGTCCATCTCGTACTCGACCTCGACAGCGGCGACTACGAGTTGCTGTCCGCCGGCCATGTCCCGGCGCTGCAGCTGAACGCCGGCACCGGGCGCTGGGAGGAGAAGACGGCGGAGGGCCCGCTGCTCGGGGTCTACGACGGCGCCCAGTTCGACCCGGTGAAGGGGACGCTGCGCCACGGCGACGTCCTGATGCTCTTCACCGACGGCCTGGTCGAGTCCGCCGAGCGGGACCTGACCGAGGGCCTCGACCGCCTGACGGGCGAGGCGGACCGCTATGTGGGCTACGGCTTCCAGGGCGCGGCCTGGCACCTGATCGAAGCGGTGGCCAAGGACGTCAACGACGACCGGGCCCTGCTGCTGATCTGCCGCGACTGACGCCCCGCCGCGGCCCGCAACCGGTGAAGCCCGCGCGGCCGAGGGCAGGCGCAGGACAGCACGATCGCCGCAGCCGCCGTCCCCGACGGTGCCGTGCTGCGGCTGGTGCCGACGTATGACGCCCCGTCCGCTCCCGTTGTGTACGACGTCTCCGACGAGGCGGCCGAGGGCCTGGACGTACCTGCCTGGCGGTGGCGGCCCGCCGCGCGGCGCGCCGTTGCGGGGCTGGCCGCGGTCGTCTTCGCGGCTGCCGCCGGGATGTTGGCCCGTGGCGCGTTCGAGCCCGGTGCCGCCATCGTCCGCCTCGCCGGCCCCCGCGCCACCGGCACCCTCGGCGTCAGCCCCCGCGCCCGGCACCGCTCCCACCGCCGCCGCCGCGCCTTCGATGCCCGCCCAGCCGGCGAGCGCCTCCCAGCCTCAGCCCCAGCCCCAACTCTCCGCCCCAGCCCCGGAATCCGTCGAGACCATCGCTCCCGACCTCGCCCGCGCCCAGCGCAAGCCCAAGAGTGGTGAGTCCGCCGCCCACCGCACCGGCCGCGCTCTGCCGCACGCTGCTCGGGCGCGGCCGCGCTCTGGACCGAGCTGGAACAGCTCATGCGGCATCTGGGCGTGCGGCCGGAATGACGTACGGCCCCGGAGCGTGGGCTCTGGGGCCGTAGGGCGTCGAACCGGTCGGACCTCAGGCGGTCTTGGCCGAGGCCGGGGCCTTGGCGCGGTCGCGCGCCACCTCGGCGGCGTCCCGCTTGAAGGCCCACTCCATCTTCGGCTCCATGGCGAAGCGGAACATCCGCTGCACCGGTGGGGTGCAGAGCACCGTCACCAATGTCGCGGCGAAGAGCGTCACCGCGATCTCGCCCAGCGGCTTGTGCAGCCATGAGTACTCGTCGAACCAGCCCCAGAAGCGGGAGCCCTTGGCGAGGAAACCGTGCAGCAGATAGCCGTACAGCGTGCCGGCGCCGAGCACCGTGAACCACATCTTCCGCTTCGGCACCCAGGCGAAGAAGCAGGAGACGAGGACCATCGAGCAGCCGAACAGGGCGAGCGTCATCACCGTGCCGCTCCACCACGGCGCGCCCAGTTCCTGGGCGCTGTCGCGGTGGTAGAACCACGCCGACGACATCCGCGGCGCCGCCCAGTAGGCGACCACGCACGCCACGGCGAAGACCGGCACGGACAGGATCCTGACCTCGCGGCGGCGCACCATCTGGAAGTGCTCCGGCTTCATGTACAGACCGATGACGAAGAACGGCAGGAACTGCAGCACCCGCTGCAGATCGAGGTCGTCACCGATGTCCGGGGAGATCGAGGCGAGCATCGCGATGGCCAGCGCGAGCGGCACGGGCCACTTGACGAGCTTCCACAGGGGGGTGGTCAGCCGCCACACGAACAGCGCGACCAGGAACCACGTCAGATACCAGGGATCCAGCAGGCTGATGGGATGCGTCGGATCGTCGTCCGCCCAGCGCTTGAAGAGGCTGTAGGCGAGCTCGAAGAGCACATACGGTACGGCGATACCGGTGACCAGCCGTTTGAGGCGGTCTGCCCGCATATCGAAACTACGCGAGAAATAGCCGGAGATAATGATGAACGCCGGCATATGGAAGGTGTAGACCACCATGTACAGCGCTTCGGCGGTACGGCTGCCGTCCGTCAGCGGCTCCCAAGCGTGGCCCATCGCGACGAACACGATGGCCAGGTACTTGGCGTTGTCGAAGAACGAGTCGCGCTGCTTCGGCTTGCCATGCCCGGCCGCGGAGCCGGAGGGTTTCCGGTCATCCGCTCGGTCGCTTCGAGGCGGGCCATGGCTGGTGGGTGCCTGGTCGTGGGCCGGGGGGAGCGGGGCCCGCTGGGAGCCGTGGGGGCGCAACGTGTTCGTCACAGGCCCTCCCACCATGAACTCGGGGAGACGATCCTGGACCTCACTGCGCGAGCGGGGGTGAAGGCAGCGTGGAACATCTGAGGCACGATAGCGCCGTCGAGTGGAATCCGTAAAACCATCATCTTCCTCTCCACGAATCCAACGGTGCCTCCGTTCAGATGAAGTCGGAGCGGAGATCGGCCCGTTGGGCGCGATGCCATCAAGTGCCCGTTGTGTCCCGGCTCATCCCGCTTAAACAAGGCATATGCCCCGCAGACGGCTCTGGTGATATGTCCAGCCTCATGGCCTCTTTGTGGGCCTGGCCATCATCTCGTGTCTCTTTCCGAATTTCCCGCAACAGTGCGGCGTGCCGCCATGCACATGTACATGGAAATGATCAGGCCGAATTACGGTTCACCCAGGTCGCCGAATTACCCGGGGCGCGGTAGGGATCCGCACGCCCCCGGGCGGCGACCCGTCCCGGCAGGGTGCGAACAGGTGGCCGACGATGTGTCAGCAGGGACGACCCGAGCCCTGGTTGATGGCACGATGGTTGCCGCGGGGGTGTGCCCGGCTGCACGCTCCCCGGGCCGGTAGGACATTCCGACCAAGGGTGTGATCAGTTGTGGCCATTTCGCTGTCCGTCGTGGTGCTGTTGGCGATCGTGCTAGTGGTCATGATCCGCAGCGGTTCGATCAAGACGGGCCCGGCGATCGTCGCGGCCCTGTTCGGCTTCTTCGTCGCCTCGACCAACATGGCCCCGTCGATCAACCGCTTCCTCAACTCGATATCCGAGACGATCAGCCAGATCAGCTTCTGAGGCAGCTCAGCGTCCGAGTCAGACCGGCTTCTCGGCACGGTCGGCTGGGGGCCGGACCAACGGCGGAGTGAACCGGCTCCTCATAGGGGCCGGCTCCACGGCCGACCGGGTCAGCCCTGGAGACCGCGCGAGATCACGTCGCGTACGGCCTCCTCGCTGCGCGCCACCGCCGCTGTGCCATCGTCCGCCGTGATGATCGGCCGCTGGATCAGCCGCGGGTGCCGCGCCAGCGCCTCGATCCAACGCTCGCGCTCCGCCGGCTCGCGGGGCCACTCCCGCAGGCCCAGCTCCTTCGCCGCCGTCTCCTGCGTACGGACGATGTCCCACGGCTCCAGCCCGAGCCGCTCCAGCACCTCGCGCAGCTCGTCCGCGCTCGGCGGATCGTCCAGGTAGCGCCGCACCGTGTACTCGGCACCCTCCTCGTTGAGGATGTTCACCGCGGAGCGGCACTTCGAGCAGGCGGGGTTGATCCAGATCTCCATGGGCGAACTGTAGAACGGTGCCTGACCCCCGAGAACGGCGCCTGATCCCCGCCGCCCCGGCCTGTGATTGCTGTGACGCAGCCAAGTTGCCGTGACTCTTGTGGTCCCAGATGCTGAGGAGAGAGGAAACCGCGTCACGCGGTGGTCCGGCCGGTATGCCGCCACGGGGCACCGAAGCAGGGACCTGGCCGTCAGCGAGTCTCGCGCCGCTGGTGATGTGTCGCAGCGGGGGGGCAGCGAGCCTCGTGCTCCTCTTCAGTGGGGTTCTGCGGTACGCCGCGTGATTCGGCATCAATCGCCCCATACGCCTGACGTGCCCGCATGACTGGAGAGCGCCATGGGCTTCCTCGCCTCCTGCCGTCCGTACCGGGGCCACAGCCCCCTTCGATCCGTTCGACCACCAATACGGCTCACACTGGCCGTTCTGCTCACCCTGGGCGGTGGACTGGTGCCGGCGTCGGTGGCCTCCCCGGTCGCCGCCGCTCCCAGCCCGCCCCCGAACCCACCGGCGGCAACAGCGCCTGTCCCCCCGATTCCGGTCGGCAAGGAGCCGTTCGCAGTGGCGGTGGCCCCGGACGGTCGCCGTGCCTTCGTGATCAACCGCGACTCGGGCACGCTGTCGGTGATCGACACTCAGACCAACAAGACGGTCGGCCGCCCGATCCGGACCGGTGATCGCCCGCGGGGGGTGGCGGTGTCCCCCGACGGCAGCCGCGTCTACGTTGCCAACGCCGCATCGAGGACACTCTCGGTGATCGATGCGCAGACCGGCAGGGGTATCGGCCGCCCGATCCCGATCGGCAGGGACGCGCGGGGGGTAACGGTGTCCCCCGACGGCAGCCGCGTCTACGTCGCCGACTCCGCGTCGGGCACCGTGTCAGAGGTCGACGCGAAGGCCCGCAGGGTGTTCACCACGCTCCGGGTCGGCAGGAACCCGCAGGAATTGGCAGTCGCGATGGCCCCCGACGGTCGCCCTCGCGTCTACGTCGCCAACATCGGGTCGGACACGGTATCGGTGATCGATGCGCAGAGCCGCAGGGTCCGGACGATCCCGGTCGGCGCCGATCCCTCCGGCGTTGCGGTCGCCCCCGACGGCCGCAGCGTCTATGTGTCCAACCTCGGGGACAACACGGTGTCGGTGATCCGCGTGCGGGACAACGAGTTGAGCCGCGAGTTCCGGACCGGTGATGCCCCGCGGAGTATTGCGGTGGACCCCGTCCCCGGCCGCAACCGCGTCTTCGTCCTCAACGCCGGGGAGGGCACGGTGTCGGTGATCGACGCACGGACCGGCAGACAGATCAACAAGATCCCGGTCGGCAAGGACACGAACCCGGTCGATCTGGCAGTGGCCCCCGATGGTCGCCGCCTCTTCGTCACCAACGCCGGCTCGGACACGGTCTCCGTGATCAACATCTGAGCCGGAGGCGTGACCGGATCGCTCCGCAAAGGCACCAGGCCCCGGCTCGGCGATCTCTCACCGAGCCGGGGCCCAGCCGCAGAGCGGGCGACGGGAATCGAACCCGCGTAGCCAGTTTGGAAGACTGGGGCTCTACCATTGAGCTACGCCCGCGTGCGCCGCTGATCGTAAGGACCGCGGCACGCAGTGCATCGTAGCGGGTCCGGGCGGACTTCCGCACACCTCTCCCAAGTGCCGGAATGCGGCGGCCGCGCCGCGTCGGGGCATGTACCCTACGTGTCGCACCAGCGGGGTGTGGCGCAGCTTGGTAGCGCGTCCGCTTTGGGAGCGGAAGGTCGTCGGTTCGAATCCGGCCACCCCGACCAGCAAGATCCACTATGTGGGATCCAGGGCATGGGGCGTACGGTTACTATGCAAGCTGCGCGCCCGTGTGTCCGTATGCGGGGCGTCCAGCAGCACATCCAGAAGTCAGCCCCAAGGAGACCGAACCGTGAAGAGCGCCGTGGAGACCCTGAACCCGACCCGGGTTCGGCTCACTGTCGAGGTGCCCTTCGAGGAGCTCAAGCCCAGCCTCGACGCGGCGTACAAGAAGATCAACCAGCAGGTCACGGTGCCGGGCTTCCGCAAGGGCAAGATCCCTGCGCGCGTCATCGACCAGCGCTTCGGCCGCGGCGCGGTCCTCGAGGAGGCCGTCAACGACGCGCTGCCGAAGTTCTACACCGAGGCGATCACCGAGGGTGAGCTCGACCCGCTGGGCCAGCCCGAGGTCGACATCACCGAGCTGAAGGACAACGAGGTTCTCGCCTTCACCGCCGAGGTCGACATCCGCCCGAAGATCGAGATCCCGGACTACTCCGGCATCGAGGTCACCGTTGACGCCGTCGAGGTCACCGACGAGGACGTTCAGAAGTCCGTCGAGCAGCTCCGCGAGCGCTTCGCCTCCACCACCCCGGTCGAGCGCGCCGCCGCCGAGGGCGATGTCGTGACGCTCGACCTCGAGGCCAAGGTCGACGGCGAGGTCCTGGAGGACGGCGTCGCCGAGGGCGTGAACTACACCGTCGGCTCCGGCGAGCTGCTGGACGGCATCGACGAGGCCGTCACCGGCCTCGAGGCCGGCGGCTCCGCCACCTTCACCTCTGAGCTCAAGGGCGGCTCCGCCAAGGGCAAGGAGGCCGAGGTCAAGGTCGAGGTCACCGCCGTGGCCAGCCGTGAGCTGCCCGAGCTCGACGACGACTTCGCGCAGCTGGCGAGCGAGTTCGACACCCTCGAGGAGCTGCGGGCCGACAGCCGCAGGCGCCTTGAGCAGATCAAGAAGTACGACCAGGCCACCGAGGCCCAGCAGAAGGTGCTGGACGCCCTGCTGGAGCTGGTCGAGGTCCCGATGCCGGAGAAGCTCCTCGAGGAGGAGATCCGGACCCGTAAGCACAACCTCGAGCACCACCAGCTCGCGCCGATGGGCCTGGACCTTCAGGGCTACCTGAAGATGCAGGACAAGTCGGAGGAGGACTTCGAGGCCGAGCTCAAGGAGCAGGCGGAAAAGGGCATCAAGACCCAGTTCATCCTTGACGAGCTGGTCGCCAAGGAGCAGCTGTCCGTCAGCCAGGAGGAGCTCACCGAGCACCTGATGCGGCGTGCGGCCTCCTCCGGCATGAGCCCGGACCAGTTCGCCCAGGCCGTCGTCGAGGGCGGCCAGGTGCAGATGCTGGTCGGCGAGGTCGCCCGCGGCAAGGCGCTCGCGGTCGTCGTCGAGTCCGCCAAGGTCGTCGACACCAACGGTGAGACCGTTGAGCTGGAGGACGAGGAGGAGGACGAGTCCGCCGAGACGGCGTCGGCTGCCGCCGAGGGCGAGGCCGAAGCCGCCGAGACCGCGAAGGACAAGCCCGAGGCCTGAGCCTCGGCGTGAGCCCCTCAACGGGCCCGGACGCACCACCGCGTCCGGGCCCGTTGGCTCCCTGGAGGGCCTGCGCACCTCTGGGCTGGCAGAGGGGCTCAATCGGCACCTCCCAGCCTCCCCCTGGGCCTGACGGCCCGGGAGGTGCCCCCACGAGGTGATTCCGGAACCGGCGCGCTCAGCGGCCGCAAGGCTGTTGATGTCACCGCGACTCGCTCGCCCGAGCCTCCCTGCGCTCACAGCGAACAGTTACCAATGCGGGATGGCGCCCGCCGACCAGCGCGTTAGGGTCCGTAAATACAAGGGCAGGGGAGTCTCCGGAAGGCGCCGGAGTGCGTCGGCGCAGGCCGGGCCCCGCCGCCCAGAAGAAGACGCTGAGACGGCGCGCGGCCGTCGAATCAACGAGCAGGTGGATACGTGACGAATCTGATGCCTTCCGCCGCCGCCGGCGAGCCGAAGTTCGGCGGCCTTGGCGACCAGGTCTACAACCGACTGCTCGACGAGCGGATCATCTTCCTCGGCCAGCCCGTCGACGACGAGATCGCGAACAGGATCACGGCACAGCTGCTTCTCCTCGCCGCCGATCCGGACAAGGACATCTACCTCTACATCAACTCCCCGGGCGGCTCGATCACGGCCGGCATGGCGATCTACGACACCATGCAGTACATCAAGAACGACGTGGTCACCATCGCCATGGGCCTCGCCGCCTCGATGGGGCAGTTCCTGCTGAGCGCCGGCACTCGGGGCAAGCGCTTCGCTCTCCCCAACGCCGAGATCCTCATCCACCAGCCCTCCGCGGGCCTGGCGGGCTCCGCCACGGACATCAAGATCCACGCCGAGCAGCTCCTGCGCACGAAGAAGAAGATGGCGCGGCTGACGGCTTTGCACACTGGTCAGAGCGTCGAGCAGGTCACCCGTGACTCCGACCGCGACCGCTGGTTCACGGCCGAGGAGGCCAAGGAGTACGGCCTCGTGGACGACGTCATCGCTACCGCCGCCGGCATGCCGGGCGGGGGCGGCACGGGGGCCTGAGCCCCGCTCCGTCCCACAGCCAACCCCCAGCCCATCGATCGCCACCAGGATGGTGAAGACCGAAATGAACAGCTTCCCCGGCAGCGGCCTCTACCAGGGCCCGATGGCCGAGTCCCGGTATGTTGTCCCGCGCTTTGTGGAGCGCACCTCGCAGGGCGTCCGCGAGTACGACCCGTACGCGAAGCTCTTCGAGGAGCGCGTGATCTTCCTCGGCGTCCAGATCGACGACGCCTCCGCCAACGACGTCATGGCGCAGCTGCTGTGCCTGGAGTCGATGGACCCTGACCGCGACATCTCGATCTACATCAACTCGCCCGGCGGCTCGTTCACGGCGCTGACCGCCATCTACGACACGATGCAGTTCGTGAAGCCCGACATCCAGACGGTCTGCATGGGCCAGGCGGCCTCCGCCGCCGCGGTGCTGCTGGCCGCCGGTACGCCCGGCAAGCGCATGGCCCTGCCGAACGCCCGGGTGCTGATCCACCAGCCGTACAGCGAGACCGGCCGCGGCCAGGTGTCCGACCTGGAGATCGCTGCCAACGAGATCCTGCGGATGCGCTCGCAGCTGGAGGAGATGCTGGCCAAACACTCCACCACGCCGATCGAGAAGATCCGCGACGACATCGAGCGCGACAAGATCCTCACCGCTGAGGAGTCGCTTGCTTACGGTCTGGTCGACCAGATCATCTCCACCCGGAAGAGTTCCGTCGGTCTGGGCGGCTGATCCGTCGGTCCGCTTATGTCGGCCCCCTTGTACCGGCCACGGTCAGTGAACCGGTCCAAGGGGGGCCCACACGAGGGGCCCGGCAAGGTACCGTCGATAGGCAAGCACCCGGGTCTGCAGAGCGTGCAGATCCCAGGCGAAGGGGAAGCACCTCGTGGCACGCATCGGTGACGGCGGCGATCTGCTCAAGTGCTCGTTCTGCGGAAAGAGCCAGAAGCAGGTAAAGAAGCTCATCGCAGGTCCCGGTGTATACATCTGCGACGAGTGCATCGATCTCTGTAACGAGATCATCGAGGAGGAGCTCGCCGAGACCTCCGAGGTCAGGTGGGAGGAACTTCCCAAGCCGCGCGAGATCTACGAGTTCCTCGAGGGGTACGTCGTCGGCCAGGAAACCGCCAAGAAGGCGCTGTCCGTTGCCGTCTACAACCACTACAAGCGCGTGCAGGCCGGGGAGAACGGCCAGAACAGCCGCGACGACGGCATCGAGCTGGCCAAGTCCAATATCCTGCTGCTCGGCCCCACGGGCTCGGGCAAGACGCTGCTCGCCCAGACCCTGGCCCGAATGCTCAACGTCCCCTTCGCGATCGCCGACGCCACCGCGCTCACCGAGGCCGGGTACGTCGGCGAAGACGTTGAGAACATCCTCCTCAAGCTGATCCAGGCTGCTGACTACGACGTCAAGAAGGCCGAGACGGGGATCATTTACATCGACGAGATCGACAAGGTCGCCCGCAAGAGCGAGAATCCGTCGATCACGCGTGACGTCTCCGGCGAGGGCGTACAGCAGGCGCTGCTGAAGATCCTCGAGGGCACCACGGCCTCCGTGCCGCCGCAGGGCGGGCGCAAGCACCCGCACCAGGAGTTCATCCAGATCGACACCACGAACGTGCTGTTCATTGTGGGCGGCGCCTTCGCCGGGCTGGAGAAGATCATCGAGGCGCGGGCCGGTGCCAAGGGCATCGGCTTCGGCGCGACGATCCGCTCCAAGCGCGAGATCGACTCCTCGGACCACTTCCGCGATGTGATGCCGGAGGACCTGGTGAAGTTCGGGATGATCCCCGAGTTCATCGGCCGCCTCCCGGTCATCACCTCCGTCCACAATCTCGACCGCGAGGCGCTGCTCCAGATCCTCGTCGAGCCGCGGAACGCCCTCGTCAAGCAGTACCAGCGGCTGTTCGAACTCGACGGTGTGGAGCTGGACTTCGACCGCCCCGCCCTCGAGGCCATCGCTGACCAGGCGATCCTGCGCGGCACGGGCGCGCGCGGCCTGCGGGCCATCATGGAGGAGGTCCTGATGTCGGTGATGTACGAGGTCCCGTCGCGCAAGGACGTCGCGCGGGTCGTCATCACCGAGGACGTCGTGCACTCGAATGTGAACCCGACCCTGGTGCCGCGCGAGCCCCGCTCGATCAGCAAGGGCGAGCGCCACGAGAAGAGCGCGTAACGCGTACACATGTGGAGGGGCGCCCGGCAACGGCTGCCGGGCGCTCCTTCTGGCGTCTACGCGGGCTTGCGGGTGTCCCGGTAGATGGCTGCGGCGACCTTTGCGAAGGCCGCCACGTCGACGGACGACGGCCCGGCGTTCTTCGGGTTCACGTCCACGACCAAAGCCGCGTCGGAGGCCTCGGCCCAGGTGCACACCGGTGCGTGCAGCCGGGGTTCTCTGCCCATCCGTACCACCTCGCACTCGATGGCCGGGCCGTCCGGGCCGTCGGGGTGGAACACCCGGCGCCCCGTCACGACGGTGGCAGACGAGCCCGATACGAAGGACGTGAACATGTCGTCCTGGACCTTGCGTGGCTCGCCGATCGTCCCGTACGTGCCCGAGAAGGCGAGCCGGGACTTCCCCGAGCTGTCGTCCGCGCGCCGGTAGCGGGCAAGCACCGAGGTGGCTCCCTCCGGCATGCCCTCCTGGACGCTGGTGCCCTCCCTGGCGAGCCCCTGAGTGTCCTTGTCCAGCACGTACGTGCCCCCGTCGAGCGTCTTGGGCGTCACGAGCCGCATGGACGGGCTGCCACCTGCGCATCCCGTCAGCCCCAGCATGCCGACGGCGGTCGCGCCGGCCAGCGCGACCGCCGTGAGGACCCTGCTCACTGCTCGACGCGGATCTCGCTACGGAACTTCGCGGTTGTCTCGGCCCACTCCGACACAGACGGAGACTTCAGGGCGGTGGGGTCGGAGATGCCGGCGGTCGGCGGCATCCAGATCACCACGCCCACGGTGCTGGAGTCGCCCCACACGCAGAACGGCGACTTCAAGATGCCGAAGTCCTTCTCGCCGCACTTCATGATGTCCCCGTCGAAGCCCGAGGGGCTCTGTTCGGTCGGCTCCCCGGTGCTGAGGTTGCCGGCGGAGATCATTGCCTCAACCGCACCCTTGGGGTCGGAGAGATCGCCGTACGCCCCGGCGAAGGTCAGGCCGCCCTCGCTGTCGTTCTTGTACGTGGCGTTGACCGATGTGCCGTCGGAGATGTACTTGTCGTCGCCGCTCTGGGACGGGACGTTCTGGGGCGGGGTGCCCTTGGTGTACTTGCCGTCCAGGACTGTCTCCGGTGTGGTCAGCTTGTAGCTGCCGCCGTCCGAGGAGCCGCCGGAGCTCAGGGCGACGGCGCCGCCGATCACAATGGCGGCCAGGACCACCACACCGGCGATGATGCCGATCACCTTGCCCGCACCGCCGCCGCTGCTCGGCGGCGGGGGAGCGCCCCAGCCGCCCTGCTGCGGCGGCTGGCCGTATGGCGGCGGGGCCTGGCCCTGCTGGGGGTAGCCATAGCCCTGCTGTGGCGGCACCGGCCCGCCCTGCTGCGGGTAGCCGTACCCGGGCTGCGGCTGCTGCGGCTGGCCGTACGGGCCGGGCTGCTGCGGCTGGCCGTACGGGCCGGGCTGCTGCGGCGGCTGGCCGCCGTACGGACCAGGCTGGTTGTAGCTCATGAGATTCCTCCCCTGTGGACTGAATTACTGCTGCTGCGCCGGAAGCTCGACGCGCGCGTCGTCGCGCACCTTGGCCGTGGTCCCGGCCGCCGCGTCGAGGTCCGTGTTTCCGGCCAAGGCCGCCAGCGGATCGACCAGGATCACGCCGCCGACCGTGCCGGAGTCCCCCCAGATGCACATCGGCACCTCCGCCGCCTTGACGGAGGCGCTGGGGTCGTCATTGGTGAACCTGATCTTCTGGCACTTCATGACGTCACCGTCGAAGCCATCGGGTTCCACGTCCTGGGGGCTGCCGACGGGCTTGGCCTCCGAGCCCTCCATGGCCGACTTCGCCAGCACGGCGAACATCGCGTCGACGACGTTCTCGGGGTTCTCCACCTGCCCCCACACCCCGGTGAGGAGCAGCTGCTTCTTGCCCGCACTCTGGTAGCCGGCCTGCACCGGGTGCGGGTCCACCACGCCCGGCACCTGCCGGAGCGCGGCCCTGTCCTTCTGCGACAGGCCGGCGTCGTCGTGGCCCGCGCCCTGGCGCGTGAACTCGGCCGCCACCGTCTGCGGGGTGGTCAGCTTGTACCGGGCGTCGTCACCGCCACCGAGCAGGACGATCCCGCCGGCGATCGCCGCCACGGCCGCCACCGCGCCCACGACGATGCCGATGGTCCTGCCCTTGCTGCCGCCCCCCTGCGGGGGCACGGGCAGCTGACCGTACGGGTCGGGCTGACCGTGGGGGCCTGGCTGCGGCGGCCGGCCGTACGGGCCCGGCTGCGGCTGACCGCACGGGCCCGGGGCGCCGTACCCCTGCTGCGGAAACCCATAGCCGGGCTGCGCCGGCGCACCGCCCTGGGCGTACGGAGCGGGACTCCCGTACGGGCCCGGCTGATGCGGCGGCTGGTGGTGGGTCATTGCGCCCCTTCGATGGACATGACAGTGACGCCTTATCCTTCCCGAAGCCTTATGCGGGCCTTACCCCGGGGCAGCAACGGGTTCGTAACAGCGCCGGTCGGCCCCTTACACTGACCGTCGTGACCGACAACACCCAGCGCCCCCAGGACGTGGCCAGCACCAGCGCCCGCATCGATCTGCCGACCCAGTACGCGCCGGCCGAGGTAGAGGGGCCGCTGTACGAGCGTTGGGTGGAGCGCGGTTACTTCGAGGCGGACGCGACGAGCGACAAAGAGCCGTACACGATCGTCATCCCGCCGCCCAACGTCACCGGCTCGCTCCACCTGGGCCACGCCTTCGAGCACACGCTGATCGACGCCCTCACCCGCCGCAAGCGGATGCAGGGTTACGAGACGCTGTGGCAGCCCGGCATGGACCACGCCGGCATCGCCACCCAGAACGTCGTCGAGCGTGAGCTGGCCAAGGAGGGCAAGTCCCGCCACGACCTCGGCCGTGAGGCGTTCATCGAGCGCGTCTGGAAGTGGAAGGCCGAGTCCGGGGGCCAGATCTCCGGACAGATGCGGCGGCTCGGCGACGGTGTCGCCTGGTCGCGCGAGCGCTTCACCATGGACGAGGGCCTGTCGAAGGCCGTCCAGACGATCTTCAAGAAGCTCTACGACGACGAGCTGATCTACCGCGCCGAGCGGATCATCAACTGGTGTCCGCGCTGTCTGACCGCCATCTCCGACATCGAGGTGGAGTACCAGGAGGACGACGGCGAGCTGGTCTCGATCCGCTACGGCGAGGGCGACACGTCCATCGTCGTAGCGACGACCCGAGCCGAGACGATGCTCGGTGACACCGCCGTCGCCGTCCACCCCGACGACCAGCGCTACGCCCACCTCGTGGGCACCGAGATCGAGTTGCCGCTCACCGGCCGCCGTATCCCGGTCGTCGCCGACGAGCACGTCGACCCCGAGTTCGGCACGGGCGCCGTCAAGGTGACGCCCGCACACGACCCGAACGACTTCGAGATCGGCCAGCGGCACAACCTGCCGGCGGTGACCGTCATGGACGAGCACGCGATCATCACCGCGCACGGCCCCTTCCAGGGCCTGGACCGGCTCGAGGCCCGCTCGGCGATCGTCGCCGCGCTGCGCGCCGAGGGCCGGATCGTCGACGAGAAGCGCCCGTACATGCACTCGGTCGGCCACTGCTCGCGCTGCAAGACGACGATCGAGCCGCGGCTGTCCATGCAGTGGTGGGTCAAGGTCGGCCCGCTCGCCAAGGCCGCGGGCGACGCCGTTCGCGACGGCCGGGTCACTATCCACCCGAAGGAGATGGAGTCCCGCTACTTCGGGTGGGTCGACAACCTCCACGACTGGTGCATCTCGCGGCAGCTGTGGTGGGGCCACCGGATTCCGGTCTGGTACGGGCCGAACGGTGAGGTCGTGTGCGTCGGACCGGACGAGGAGCCTCCGACGGGTGAGGGCTGGCACCAGGACAGCGATGTCCTGGACACCTGGTTCTCGTCCGGCCTGTGGCCGTTCTCCACGCTCGGCTGGCCCGAGCAGACCGAGAGCCTGGAGAAGTTCTATCCGAACTCGGTCCTGGTCACCGGCTACGACATCCTCTTCTTCTGGGTCGCCCGGATGATGATGTTCGGCCTGTACGCGATGGACGGCACCCCGCCGTTCCACACCATCGCCCTGCACGGCATGGTCCGCGACCAGTTCGGCAAGAAGATGTCCAAGTCCTTTGGGAACGCGGTCAATCCGCTGGACTGGATGGACGCGTACGGCGCCGACGCCGTCCGCTTCACCCTGGCCCGCGGTGCCAACCCGGGTGTGGACGTGCCGATCGGCGAGGAGTGGGTCCAGGCCTCCCGCAACTTCGCCAACAAGATCTGGAACGCTACGCGCTTCGCGCTGATGAACGGCGCGACGGTCGAGGGCGAACTGCCCTCGGCCGAGCAGCTGCGGCCCGAGGACCGCTGGATCCTCTCCCGGCTGAACAGCGTTGTCGCCGAGGTCGACGCGTACTACGACGACTACCAGTTCTCGAGGCTGAGCGAGACGCTGTTCCACTTCGCCTGGGACGAGGTCTTCGACTGGTACGTCGAGCTGTCCAAGACGACCTTCCAGAAGGGCGGTCCGGCCGCCGACGCCTCGCGCCGGGTGCTGGGCGAGGTCCTGGACGTCATGCTGCGGCTGCTGCACCCGGTCGTCCCGTTCGTCACCGAGGCGTTGTGGACCACGCTCACCGGGCGGGAGTCCATCGTCATCGCCGACTGGCCGAAGGACAGCGGCTTCCGTGACCGCGCGGCCGAGGAGGAGATCGAGACCCTCCAGCAGGTGGTCACCGAGGTCCGCCGGTTCCGCGCCGACCAGGGCCTCCAGCCCGGCCAGAAGGTCCCGGCCCGCCTGGACCTGACCGGCAGCCCGGCGCTGGCCGCGCACGAGGACGCGATCCGGCAGCTGCTGCGGCTGCAGCCGGAGGGCGAGGGCTTCACGGCCACCGCGACGCTGCCGGTCGCACGGGGGCACCTCCCAGCGGGAGCTGGGGCAGCGACGGTCAGCCTCGACCTGTCGGGTGCGATCGACGTCGAGGCCGAGCGCAAGCGGCTGACGAAAGACCTGGCCACCGCGGAGAAGGAGCTCGCGCAGACGACGGCGAAGCTCGGCAACGAGGCGTTTCTGGCCAAGGCGCCGGAGCCGGTGAAGGAGAAGATCCGCGCCCGGCAGAAGGCCGCCGAGGCCGACATCGAGCGGATCTCCGCTCAGCTGGCGGCCCTCCCGCAGGGCTGACCGCGTCCGCCCGAAGGGCCCCGCGCTTCGGCGCGGGGCCCTTCGTCATCCGCCATCACGGCGCGCGCCGGGCAGTGGGCGCGGGCAGCGACGACCCACGTGGCCTGCCAGGCCAGGCCCGGCGGATTGACGTGGGCGGCCTCCGTAGACTGGTGGCGTGAGTGAGCGCCCCGAGTACGACGGCCCCGGCGAGCCCGGCGAGTCCGATGCCCCCGACGCCTTCGAGGAGATCGTCGCAGCGGAGACCGACCGCGATCCCGATCTGGCGGTGATCGAGGCCGGCAGCCGTACCCTGCGCACCCACGCGGGCCCCGTACAGGCCCAGCCCGTCCCGGCCCGCCCCGCGGACCCGGAGCTCGACCGGGCGCTGCGCGAGGTCGAGGCCGAGCTGGCCGGGCGCTGGCCGGAGACCAAGCTCGACCCGTCGCTGGTGCGGATCGAAGCGCTGATGGACGTCCTCGGCCAGCCGCAGCGCGCGTATCCCTCGATCCACGTCACCGGCACGAACGGCAAGACCAGCACGGCGCGGATGATCGAGGCGCTGCTGGGCGCCTTCGAGCTGCGTACGGGCCGCTACACCAGCCCCCACGTCGAGTCCGTCACCGAGCGGATCAGCCTGGACGGTGCGCCGATCTCCGCCGAGCGGTTCATCGAGACATACCGGGACATCCAGCCGTATGTCGAGATGGTCGACGCCTCTCAGGAGCACCGGCTGTCCTTCTTCGAGGTGCTCACCGGTATGGCGTACGCGGCCTTCGCGGACGCGCCCGTCGATGTGGCGGTCGTCGAGGTCGGCATGGGCGGCACCTGGGACGCCACCAACGTGGTCGACGGCCAGGTGGCCGTGGTGACCCCGATCGCGCTGGACCACACCGACCGGCTCGGCACCACGCCCGGTGAGATCGCCAAGGAGAAGGGCGGGATCATCAAGGACGGCGCGACCGTCGTCCTCGCGCAGCAGCCCGTGGACGCCGCGCAGGTGATGCTCAAGCGCGCGGTCGAGATGGACGCCACGGTCGCGCGGGAGGGCATGGAGTTCGGCGTCGTCAGCCGCGAGGTGGCGGTCGGCGGGCAACTGCTGAGGCTGCGCGGCCTGGGCGGTGAGTACCCGGATATCTTCCTTCCGCTGCACGGCGCCCATATGGCGCACAACGCGGCGGTGGCGCTGGCGGCTGTCGAGGCGTTCTTCGGCATCGGCGCGCTGCACGCCCGCACGCTGGACATCGAGACCGTTCGCTCCGCCTTCGCCTCGGTCGTCTCGCCCGGGCGCCTGGAGGTCGTACGGCACAGCCCGACGGTCATCCTGGACGCCGCGCACAACCCGGCGGGGGGACGGGCCGCGGCCGAGGCGGTCTCGGAGGCGTTCGGCTTCAGCCGGCTGGTCGGCGTGGTCGCCCCGAGCGGCGACAAGGATGTGAAGGGCTTCTTCGAGGCCTTCGAGCCGATCTTCGCCGAGGTCGTGGTCACCCGGAACTCCAGCCATCGCGCGATGGACGTGGACGAGCTGGCGGCGATCGCGGTTGAGGTCTTCGGGCAGGAGCGGGTACAGGTCGAGCCGCGCCTGGACGACGCCATCGAGGCGGCGGTCACGCTGGCGGAAGAGGAGGGCGAGTACGCCGGCGCGGGTGTGCTGGTGACCGGCTCGGTGATCACGGTCGGCGAGGCCCGGCTGCTGCTGGGGAGGCAGTGAGATGCGAACCCTGTGCGCGAGCACGCTGATCGGCGAGTTCTTCGTTATCGGTTTCGCGGCGCTGGTCGCGATGCAGACGTCCGATCTGCCGACGACCACCGTCTGGGCGGTCAGCGGCACGGCCATGGTGCTGTGCCTGCTGCTGTGCGGAGTGCTGTCCCGGCCGGGCGCGGTGGCGATCGGCTGGGCACTGCAGATCGCACTGATCGCCAGCGGTCTCGTCGTCCCGGTCATGTTCTTCCTGGGCGCGGTCTTCGCGGGGCTGTGGTGGGCCTCGGTCCACTTCGGCCGCAAGGTCGACGAAGCAAAGGCCCGGTTCGCCGCCCAGGGCGGGCCAGGTGCCGGGGCTGACGCTGCGTGAGAGACCGATCAATGGCCCGTGTAGCCTCGTCGGACCCGGTCAGGGGTCTGGGGCCGCTCCCCAGAACGCACTGTCCCGGGTCCGGCGCCGCGGCGACAGCCGCTGATGTCGCAGTCCCAGATAAGCACCGCAAAGGAGCCGCACCGTGAGCCAGCGATCCCTCGTCCTCCTCAAGCCCGACGCCGTACGCCGTGGTCTGATCGGTGAGATCGTCGGCCGTATCGAGCGCAAGGCGGGCTGGCGGATCAGCGCGCTGGAGCTGCGGACTCTGGACCGTGAGGTGCTCGAGCAGCATTACGCCGAGCATGTGGGCAAGCCGTTCTACGAGCCGCTGGTGGAGTTCATGCTCTCCGGGCCGGTCGTGGCGATGGTCGTCGAGGGTGAGCGGGTCATTGAAGGCCTGCGCACTCTGGCGGGCCCGACCGACCCGATTGCCGCAACGCCGGGCAGTATTCGTGGTGATTTCGGCACCATTGTCCGAGAGAATCTCATCCACGCCTCGGATTCCGAGGAGTCCGCGGAGCGAGAGCTGAAACTGTTCTTTCCCACGGTTGGCTGAAAGCCACTCCGTTGGGCGAATTTCTGATTAATCGTCAGCCATGATGAGCTCGTGACCTGGGGCGACTGAAGAATTTCGGTCGCCCTTTGGCATAATCCAGCCATCTGGGGGAACCCGTCCCCCCGACACGACGTCACCATTACGGGGGCGGAGTGGTGTTCTGCTGACAATGGCGGAAGGACCCTCGCGTCGCGTCGCGGCGACCGAGACTACGATGGAAGCCTCCTCCACCCACAGCGCCCACCCTCTGCCTACCGCCAAGCCGCCGTTGCTCCAGCTGGGAAGGCCAGACGTATCCTCATGGGGAACAATATGTCGTTCATCGGCCGTGATATGGCTGTCGACCTCGGGACCGCCAACACGCTGGTGTACGTCAGGGGTCGCGGGATCGTCCTCAACGAGCCCTCCGTCGTTGCCATCAATACGAACACGGGCGGAATCCTCGCTGTCGGCGCCGAAGCCAAGAAGATGATCGGCCGGACCCCTGGCAACATCGTCGCCGTACGCCCGCTCAAGGACGGCGTGATCGCCGACTTCGAGATCACCGAGCGGATGCTCCGCTACTTCATCCTGAAGATCCACAAGCGGCGATATCTCGCCCGGCCGCGTGTCGTGGTCTGTGTGCCCTCCGGCATCACGGGTGTCGAGCGCCGTGCCGTCATCGAGGCCTCCACGCAGGCCGGCGCCCGCCAGGTGCACATCATCGAGGAGCCGATGGCGGCCGCGATCGGCTCGGGGCTTCCCGTCCACGAGGCCACCGGCAACATGGTCGTGGACATCGGCGGCGGCACCACCGAGGTCGCCGTGATCTCGCTCGGCGGAATCGTCACGGCACAGTCGATCCGCGTGGCCGGTGACGAGCTGGACAACGCGATCATCCAGCACATCAAGAAGGAGTACAGCCTGCTGCTGGGCGAGCGCACTGCCGAGAGCATCAAGATCACGGTCGGCTCGGCGTATGACCTGGAGCAGGAGGAGCACACCGAGATCCGCGGCCGGGACCTGGTCAGCGGCCTGCCCAAGACTGTGGTCATCTCCGCGGCCGAGGTGCGCAAGGCCATCGAGGAACCGGTCAACGCGATCGTGGACGCCGTCAAGACCACGCTCGACAAGTGCCCGCCGGAGCTCTCCGGCGACATCATGGACCGCGGCATCGTCCTCACCGGCGGCGGTGCCCTGCTGCGCGGCCTCGACGAGCGGCTGCGCCGCGAGACCGGTATGCCGATCCACATCGCCGAGGACCCGCTGGACTCCGTCGCGCTCGGATCCGGCAAGTGCGTCGAGGAGTTCGAGGCGCTCCAGCAGGTGCTGGACGCCCAGCCCCGCAGATAACGCGGGCGAACGCGTCCCCCAGCCGCCGGCCGGGGGACTGCTCCCGCCGCGCGGGTGACCGCGCGGCGGCTCGTTCGCATGGCGGACCGTTCGTCCCCGCTCCATAAGGCAACACCCCCTGAAGGCATTCCGACGAGGAAAGGCACGGCCGCCGCACGTGAGGGACACACGAGAGAGCCGGCTGCTTCTGGTGCTGCTGGTCGCCATCGCGTTCGCGCTGATCACGGTGGATATCCGCGGCGGCGAGAACTCCCCGCTGGACGGTGTGCGCCGGATTGCCGCATCGGCCTTCGGCCCCGTGGAGAACGGCGTGGCGACCGCCGTGGACCCGATCGGCAATGCCATCGGAGCCGTCCGGGACTCCGACGTACGACACAACCGGATCAGCGAACTCGAGCGCGAGAACGCCGCACTCCGGGTCAAGCTCGGCAGCGACGAACGCACCCGGGGCCGGGCCGCCGAACTCGACAAGCTGCTCAGGGTCGCGGGCGCGGGCCAGTACGGCATCAAGGCCGCCCAGGTCATCGCCATAGGAGCGTCCCAGGGCTTCTCCTGGACCGTCACCATCGACGCCGGCAGCGATGACGGCCTCACCCGGGACATGACCGTCATCAACGGCGACGGCCTCGTCGGCCGCATCACCACACTCGGCCCCAGCACCGCCACCGTTCTGCTCGCCAACGACCCCGACTTCACCGTCGGCACCCGTATGGAGAGGACCGGAGAGCTCGGCTTCGCCACCGGCGCCGGCGACCGCCCGCTGCGGGTCCAACTCCTCAACGGCAGGGCCAAGGTGAACAAGGGCGACCGGCTGGTCACCTTCGGCTCGAGCGCCGACAAGCCCTTCGTGCCCGGCGTGCCGGTCGGTGAGATCGTGCGCGTCGACTCTCCGAACGGCTCCCTGACCCGCACCCTGCGCGTGCGCCCGTTCGTCGGTTTCACCAAACTCGACATCGTCGGCGTCGTCGTCCAGCCGCCGCGCACGAACCCGCGCGACACGGTGCTGCCGCCGCGGCCGGCCAAGCCGAAGCCGGCGCCCACGGTGACCGTCACCGTCAGCCCGTCTGCCACGAACTCGCCCGGCGCAAGCAGACCGCCACAGGCTGCCGAGCCCGGCGCCCAGCAGACGCCCGGGGCCGGGCCGTCCGGAGCCGAAACCGCCGCCGCCGACACCCCCGGTGCCAGGACAGGAGCAGCAGGGTGAAACGAACCGCTCTCGCCACCGCCCTCGTCGCCGTCGCGCTCGTCCTCCAGGTGAGCGTCTTCGCCCGGCTCCAGCTCCCCGGCGCCGTCCCCGACCTGCTGCTGCTTGTCGTACTCGGCCTCGCGCTCGTCTACGGACACACCGCAGGCGCCCTCGTCGGCTTCGGTGCCGGCCTGCTCGCCGACCTCGCTCCGCCCGCCGACCACGCCGTCGGCCGCTATGCCCTGGTCCTGTGCGTCATCGGCTATGCCGCCGGTCTCGCCAAGCCCGACAGCGGCCGGCTCCGTTCGGCCACCGGACCCCTCCTCGTCGTGGTGGTCGCCGCCTTCGGCACCACCCTGCTGTACGCGGGCGTGGGCGCCCTCATCGGCGACACCGGTGCGGGCCAGGTGGGGCTGGGCCGGCTGCTGTTCACGGCCGCGCTGTACGACCTGCTGCTGGCGCCGTTCGTGGTGCCGCTGGTGATGGGGCTCGCCCGGCGCACCGAGCCGGACCACCTCACCGAAACCTCCGGCAGCGCCGGAACCGACAACGCCCTGCGCGGCATTACGACGGGGGGCGCGTTCATCGCCGGCCGCCCGAGCCGGGGCTTGCGCATCGGCAGCCAGCGCGGTGGCCTCCTGCGGACGGCCAAGCTCAGGGCCGGACGCATCAAGGGGGTCAAGCGGCTATGAGCAACGCCCAGCCCGCCCCGACCACCCTCAACGGAAGTTCCTTCCACCGTCCTCCGGGAGGTGTCCCAGCGCGCCATGAGCAATGCCCACCCGTCGCCCACCACCACCCTCAATGGAAAAGCGCTGACGCGCTATGAGTAACATTCCTGAGACCGGGCGCACCTCGCGGGTCACCATCCGGCTGATCGCCCTCCAGATCCTGGTGTTCTCCATGCTGTTCACCCTGGGCGGGCGGCTGTGGTTCCTCCAGATCCGCGACGGTGCCGAGTACGCCCAGAAGGCCGCCAGCAACCACGTCCAGCAGGTCGTCCAGCCCGCCGTCCGCGGGTCCATCCTGGACGCCCGCGGTGTGCCGCTCGCCGACAACGAGACTCGCCTGGTGGTCTCCGCGAGCCGCACCGACCTGCTGAAGATGAAGGACGACGGCAAGGCCGTCATCGCGCGCCTCGCCGGGGTCCTCGGCATGATGCCGAAGGAGATCGCCGAGAAGGTCCGGCTGTGCGACTCCAAGACGCCACAGCCCTGTTGGAACGGCTCGCCCTTCCAGCCCATCCCCATCACCGACGAGGCCACCACCCAGCAGGCGCTGCAGATTCGCGAGCGCTCCGAGGACTTCCCCGGTATCACCGCCGAGCCCACCGCCGTACGCCGCTACCCCGCGCCGCTGAAGGGCCGGACCGCCCAGGTTCTGGGCTACCTCGGGCCGGTCACCGACGAGGAGGTCGAGAAGGCCAAGAACAGCGACTCCCCGCTGCTGCGCTCCGACCAGGTCGGCCGTAACGGCCTGGAGCGGTCCTACGACAAATACTTGCGCGGGAAGGCTGGTGTCACCCGCTACGAGGTGGACAACCTCGGCCGCGTGATCGGCCAGGACAAGAGCGACCCGGCCCAGGCCGGTTCGACCCTGATCACCAGCATTGACGCCCGGGTGCAGGCGGAAGCGGAGAAGCAGCTGGACCAGGCCATGAAGGAAGCCCGCAAGCAGATGGACCGCAACACCGGGACCAACTACAAGGCGGACGCGGGCGCCATCGTGGTGATGGAGGCCAAGACCGGACGCGTGGTGGCGATGGCCTCCAATCCCGACTACGACCCCAACACCTGGGTCGGCGGCATCTCCGGCAAGGACTACGCCAAGCTGACCAGCCAGAAGTCCAATTACCCGCTGCTGAACCGGGCCATCCAGGGCCAGGCCGCCCCCGGCTCCATCTTCAAGGTGGTCTCGACCGCCGCCGCGGTCAACGCCGGCTACGACTTCGACGGCCACTACAACTGCGGCAGCTCGTACAGCATTGGCGGCCAGGTCTTCAAGAACTTCGAGTCCAAGGGCTACGGCCCGATCAACCTCGGCCGGGCACTGGAGGTCTCCTGCGACACCGTCTTCTACGCCCTCGGCCACCAGGAGTGGAAGAGGGACGGCGGAGACAAGCCGAAGAAGGACGCCAAGAACTGGTTCTACAAGACGGCCCACGACTTCGGCCTGGGCGCCGAGACCGGCATCGACCTCCCCCACGAGGTCACCGGCCGCGTCCCCGACCGCCAGTGGAAGAAGAACTTCTGGGAGGCCAACAAGGACGTCTGGTGCGATCAGGCCAAGGACTGGCCGAAGAAGAAGGATTACGGCACCCTGCTCGCCCGCGAGGGCTGCCTCGAAGGCATGAAGCTCCACGCCTATGACGCCATCAACTACTCCATCGGCCAGGGCGACACCCTCGTCACCCCGGTCCAGATGGCGAACATCTACGCGGCGATCAGCAACGGCGGCACGCTCTACAACCCGACCCTGGGCAAGGCGATCGTCAGCCCCGACGGCAAGCACATCAAGATGATCAAGCCCACCCCCCACGGCAAGCTGCCCATCACCCAGAAGACACTCGCCCAGATGGACGACGCGCTCGCCGGCGTCGCCACCCGGGGCACCGCCGCCTGGCGGTTCGGCGGCTGGCCGCAGGACAAGATCCCGATGCACGCCAAGACCGGTACCGCGGAGGTCTACGGCAAGCAGACCACCTCCTGGTTCGCCACCTACACCAAGGACTACTCGATCGTCATGACGATCTCCCAAGGTGGTACCGGCTCCGGTGCCTCCGCCCCCGCCGTCCGCAATATCTACAACGCGCTGTACGGCATCGACGCCAAGGGCGGCATCGACAAGAAGCGCGCGCTGCTGCCGGAGCCCGAAAAGGCCCTGCCGAAGATCGACAAGGACGGCACGATCGAGTCCAAGCCGGCCAGGCCGTACGAGCCCGCGAAGCCCCAGCCTTCCGCGGAGCCCACCCAGCTGGCGGCCGCCCTGGACCGGCGGAGGTACTAGTGACCAGCGCCAGCAACAGCTTCTCCATCAGCCGCTACGCCCCCGAGCGCAGCACCTGGGCGAAACTCACCGCGCGCGACTCGCTGGTCCGCCGGCTGGACTGGCTGATGCTCGGCTCGGCTCTGCTGCTGTCCGTCATCGGCTCCCTGCTGGTGTGGTCGGCCACCCGTAACCGGATCGAGCTCACCAAGGGCGACCCGTACGCCTTTCTGATCCGCAACGCGGTCAACGTCGGCATCGGCCTGGCGCTGATGGTCGGCACACTCTGGCTCGGGCACCGCACCCTGCGCGGCGCGGTGCCCGTGCTGTACGGCCTCTCCATCCTGCTGATCGCCGCCGTTCTGACCCCGCTGGGCGCGACCATCAACGGCTCCCATGCCTGGCTCAATCTCGGCGGGTTCTCGCTGCAGCCCTCCGAGTTCAGCAAGATCACGATCATCCTCGGGATGGCGATGCTGCTGGCGGAGCAAGTGGACGCGGGCGACCGCGTCTGTCCCGACCACCGGACCGTCGTCCAGTCCCTGGGCCTGGCCGCCCTGCCGATCGGGATCATCATGCTGATGCCGGACCTCGGCTCGGTGATGGTGATCGTGGTGATAGTGCTTGGCGTGCTGCTCGCCTCCGGCGCATCCAACCGCTGGGTCATCGGTCTGATCGCCGCCGGTGCGTCCGGAGCCGTCGCGGTCTGGCAACTCAAGCTCCTCGACGAGTACCAGATCAACCGCTTCGCCGCGTTCGCCAACCCCGAACTCGACCCGGCAGGTGTCGGCTACAACACCAACCAGGCGCGTATCGCGATCGGTTCGGGCGGTCTCACCGGCAGTGGTCTGTTCAACGGCCACCAGACCAGCGGCCAGTTCGTGCCCGAGCAGCAGACCGACTTCATCTTCACCGTCGCGGGGGAGGAACTGGGCTTCCTCGGAGCGGGCCTGATCATCGTGCTGCTGGGCGTCGTCCTGTGGCGGGCCTGCCGGATCGCCCGCGACACGACCGAGTTGTATGGCACGGTCGTCGCCGCCGGCATCATCGCCTGGTTCTCCTTCCAGTCGTTCGAGAACATCGGCATGGCGCTCGGCATCATGCCTGTGGCCGGACTGCCCCTGCCGTTCGTCTCCTACGGCGGTACGTCGATGTTCGCGGTCTGGATCGCCATCGGACTGCTGCAGTCGATCCGCGTCCAACGGCCCGTATCGGCGTAGCGGCCTGACCGGGCCGGTAAGACTGCTGCCGGGGTCTGCCGCCGGCACCGTATTCGCGACTAAATTCGATTCATGGCGGACACAAAGCGGGAGATCGAGCGCAAGTTTGAAGTGGGGCAGGGCGTCGGCCTGCCCGATCTGACCGCGATCGCCCCGGTCGCGGCCGTGACGGACGAGGGCGTGGCCGCGCTCGACGCCGTCTACTACGACACGGTCGGCGAGCGGCTCGCCGCGGACGGAATCACCCTGCGCCGCCGCACCGGCGGCGATGACGAAGGCTGGCACCTGAAGCTGCCGGTCGGGCCGGACACCCGGGACGAGATCCGGGCGCCGCTCTCGGACCAACTGCCCCGGGCCCTGGCCGGGCTCGTACGCTCGCGCGTCCGCGACTGTGCGCTGGTGCCGCTGGTGCGGCTGCGGTCCGAGCGGGACGTACGGCATCTGATGGGCGCCGACGGGGCGCTGCTCGCCGAGGTCAGCGTGGACGAGGTGACCGCTGAGCGGCTGAGCGGCGGAGACGGGACGGCGCGGTGGACGGAGATCGAGGTCGAACTGGCCGAGGGCACCGACCCGGATTTCCTCGACACAGTGGAGCGTGCGTTCCGCAGCTCCGGCATTCGCCGGGCGACCGCGGCCTCCAAGCTGGCACGGGCTCTCGCCGACACCCGCCCGGACGGCAGCGGGGCGCCGACCGAGGCCACGGGGAAGGCGGCCAAGCGCGGCAAAGCCGCCAAAAAGGACAAGACGGGCAAGAAGGCGCGCGCCGTCGCGGACGGCACCGGTGCGCCGCTCACCGCAGGTGATCACGTACTGCGTTACGTCCGCACGCAGGCCACCGCGATCGTCGAACTCGACCCGGCCGTACGCCGTGACCAGCCCGACTCCGTACACCGCATGCGCGTCGCGACCCGTCGGCTGCGCAGCGCCTTCCGCTCGTACCGCAAGGTCCTCGACCGGGCCGTCACCGACCCCATCGGCGAAGAACTCAAGTGGCTCGCCGGCGAGCTCGGCATCGACCGCGACCGTGAGGTGCTGACCGACCGGCTGACGGAACGGCTGGGCGAGCTGCCCTCTCCGCTGCTCGTCGGCCCCGTGCGCGGACGCCTGCGCACCTGGTCGCACGCCCGCCGCGGCGGCTCCCGGCGCCGGCTGATCGGCGTCCTCGACGGCAAGCGCTACCTCGCCCTCCTGAGCGCCCTCGATGCGCTCCTCGCCGCACCGCCCCTGCTGCCTGCCGCCGCCCGGCCGCCACAGGACGTCATCCCCAAGGCCGTACTGCGCGACTTCGACCGGGTCGCCGCCCACGTCGAGCACGCGCTCGGCGCGCCGCCCGGCCGGGAGCGCGACGTCGCGATGCACGAGGCCCGCAAGGCCGCCAAGCGCACCCGCTACGCCGCCGAGGCCGCCCGGCCCGCCCTCGGCCGCCCCGCGAAGCAGCTGGTGGCCCGGATGACCGCCGTACAGGAGCTGCTCGGCGATCACCAGGACAGCGTGGTCGCCCGGCAGGCGCTGCGCGAGCTCGCCGCTCAGGCGCACGCCGCGGGCGAGAACGCCTTCACCTTCGGCGTGCTGTACGCACGGGAGGAGGCGCGGGCCGCCCAGCGTGAGCGCGAGCTTCCGGAGCTGTGGGCCGGCATAGCCGGCGAGAAGCACCGCACCGCGCTGTCCTGACCTCGATCTTGTGGCTGCTGTGCTCCGTGACGGGGACGGTACCCTGGATGGTCACGCCTGCCCCTGCCGCGGGCGGGGGCCCCCAGTCAGCTCACGAGAGATTCCACGATGCCTGTCGAGTCGGTCTTCCCACGCCTGGAAGCGCTTCTCCCGCATGTCCAGAAGCCGATCCAGTACGTCGGCGGAGAGCTCAACTCCACCGTCAAGGACTGGGACGAGTGCGACGTGCGCTGGGCGCTGATGTACCCGGACGCATACGAGGTCGGGCTGCCCAACCAGGGCGTCATGATCCTCTACGAGGTCCTCAACGAGCGTGAGGGCGTCCTCGCCGAGCGCACGTACAGCGTCTGGCCGGACCTCGAGGATCTCATGCGCAAGCATGGCGTCCCGCAGTTCACGGTGGACGGGCACCGCCCCGTCGGCGCCTTTGACGTCCTCGGTGTCTCCTTCTCCACCGAGCTGGGCTACACCAACCTGCTCACCGCCCTGGACCTGTCCGGCATCCCCATGGAGGCCAAGGACCGTACGGTCGACCACCCGATCGTCATGGCGGGCGGCCACGCCGCCTTCAACCCTGAGCCGATCGCGGACTTCATCGACTGTGCGGTCATCGGCGACGGTGAGCAGGCGGTCCTGGAGATCACCGAGATCATCCGCGCGTGGAAGGCCGAGGGCCGCCCCGGTGGCCGCGACGAGCTGCTGTTCCGCCTCGCGAAGACCGGCGGCGTCTATGTGCCGAAGTTCTACGACGTGGAGTACCTCGCCGACGGGCGGATCTCCCGCGTCGTGCCCAACCGCTCCGGTGTGCCGTGGCGGGTGTCGAAGCACACCGTCATGGACCTCGACGAATGGCCGTACCCGAAGCAGCCCCTGGTCCCGCTGGCCGAGACCGTCCACGAGCGGATGTCCGTGGAGATCTTCCGCGGCTGCACCCGCGGCTGCCGTTTCTGCCAGGCCGGCATGATCACCCGCCCGGTGCGGGAGCGCAGCATCACCGGCATCGGCGAGATGGTCGACAAGGGCCTGAACGCGACCGGCTTCGAGGAGGTCGGCCTCCTCTCGCTGTCCTCCGCGGACCACAGCGAGATCGCCGACATCACCAAGGGCCTCGCCGACCGGTACGAGGACGACAAGATCGGCCTCTCGCTGCCCTCGACGCGTGTCGACGCCTTCAATATCGACCTGGCCAACGAGCTCACCCGTAACGGCCGCCGGTCGGGACTCACCTTCGCACCCGAGGGCGGCTCCGAGCGCATCCGCAAGGTCATCAACAAGATGGTCTCGGAAGAGGACCTGATCCGGACCGTCGCCACGGCGTACGGCAACGGCTGGCGCCAGGTGAAGCTGTACTTCATGTGCGGCCTGCCGACCGAAACCGACGACGACGTCCTGGAGATCGCCGACATGGCGACCAAGGTCATCGCCAAGGGCCGCGAGGTGTCGGGCAAGAACGACATCCGCTGCACGGTCTCCATCGGCGGCTTCGTGCCCAAGCCGCACACCCCGTTCCAGTGGGCGCCGCAGCTCTCCGCCGAGGAGACCGACGCCCGCCTGGAGAAGCTGCGCGACAAGATCCGCGGTGACAAGAAGTACGGCCGCTCGATCGGCTTCCGGTACCACGACGGCAAGCCCGGCATCGTCGAGGGCCTGCTCTCGCGCGGCGACCGGCGCGTCGGCGCCGTCATCCGGGCCGTCTACGAGGACGGCGGCCGCTTCGACGGCTGGCGCGAGCACTTCTCCTACGACCGCTGGATGGAGTGCGCCGAGAAGACGCTGCCGCAGTACGGAGTCGACGTCGACTGGTACACCACCCGCGAGCGGACGTACGAGGAGGTCCTGCCCTGGGACCACCTGGACTCCGGCCTGGACAAGGAATGGCTCTGGGAGGACTGGCAGGACGCCCTCGACGAGACCGAGGTCGAGGACTGCCGGTGGACGCCGTGCTTCGACTGCGGAGTCTGCCCGCAGCTCGGCCTGGACATTCAGATCGGCCCGACGGGCAAGAAGCTGCTGCCGCTGACGGTGAAGTAGCGGCACACACTGCGGCCCGGTCACGAGTCGGTGACCGGGCCGTCGTGCAACCACACGTCACCGCGGCGCGTGTGAGCAACTGAACAGCAGGGGGGAGCGCTATGCAGCCTCAGCACGACGGCCGGCGAACGGAGTTGGTGCGGCTGGTCAAGCACGGCAGCGGCACGGTGGATGACCGGCCGGCGCCCGCCGAAGGCTGCCTGGTCACGGCGATCCGGCTGCCCGTGCGGATCGTGACGCTGGTCGTCGTGGTGCCCGTACGGATGGTGTGGGACGTACTGACCGCCTGCGGCAAGGCGCTGCAGCGGACCGTACTGCGACCGCTCGGCCGCGCGCTCGGGTGGCTCTGGCACACGCTCGCGGTCGTACCTGCCGTCGCCGTCGGCAAGGCGCTGGCCTGGCTCGGCCGCACACTGGTGCTGACACCGGCCCGCCGGCTGTGGCGCTCCGTCCTCGCGCCGGTCGGCCGGGGCATCGGCGCCGCCGTCGGCTGGGTCCTGCGCGCGCTGTTCGTCTGGCCCTGGGCCTGGCTGTGGCGCCGCGTCCTGGCTCCGGCCGGCCGGGGCATCGGCGTGGCCCTGGCCTGGCTGGCCCGCCACCTCATCGCCCGCCCGGCCGGCTGGCTGTGGCGGCAGGGGCTGGTCCCCCTCGGCCGGGCACTGGCGTGGCTGGGTACCGCCGTGTTCGAGGGGGCGGCAGCTGTGGTCCGCGGCATCGGCATCGCCCTCGCCTGGATCGGCCAGGTACTGATCCTGGCACCCGCCCGCTGGCTGTGGCGCTCGGTCGTCGTGCCGCTCGGCCGCGGACTGGCCTGGCTGGGCCGCGTCCTGTTCGTGGTCCCCGCCGTAGCACTCTGGCGCTGGGTGCTGAAGCCGACAGGCCACGCCATAGCCGTCGTGTGCCGGGAGATCGGCGACGCCCTGGCTCACGCCTGGCGGGTCGCCGGATACATCTCCCGCGCCGTCGGCCGTTTCCTCGCCCGACTGCTCCGGTGGATCTTCGTCGAGCCGGTCCGGTGGGTCTGGCGCACCGCGGTGCGGCCCGTCGTGCATGCCGTACGGGAACACCTGGTGCGGCCGGCCGCCGAAGCCGTACGGGCCGCGCGGCGGGTGACGCGCCAGGCGCTGGCCGCAGCCCGCGAGTCCGCCCGGCAGACGCGGGCGGAAATCCGCCGGGCGCTGTTCGGCGCCCCGCGCGAGCGGCAGCCGGCGCCGGCCGTCGGCCCCCGTATGGAACCCCACGCTCCCGAGCCACGTACTCTAGGTAGCAGTACGACCGCACTCACAAAGGACTGAACGACACTGGGCAAGCGACAGCCCGAAGGCCCACCGCCCGCGCCCGCGGTGCAGCGCATCCGACTGCGCTACACCAAGCGCGGCCGCCTCCGGTTCACCAGCCACCGCGACTTCCAGCGCGCTCTTGAGCGGGCGCTGCGCCGCGCCGAGGTGCCCATGGCGTACTCGGCCGGCTTCACCCCGCATCCCAAGGTGTCGTACGCCAATGCCGCACCCACCGGCACGGGCAGCGAGGCCGAGTACCTGGAGATCGCCCTCACCGAGCCGCGCGACCCCGAGACGCTCCGCGGACTGCTCGACGAGTCGCTTCCGGACGGGCTCGACGTCATCGAAGCCGTCGAGGCCCACACCTCCGGGCTCGCCGAGCGGCTGGAGGCATCCGTCTGGGAGCTGCGGCTCGACGGGGTGGAACCCGCCGAGGCCGAGCGTGCCGTCGCCGCCTTCCTCGCGGCGGAGACCGTAGAGGTCGAGCGGCGTACGAAGAGCGGGATGCGGACCTTCGACGCGCGCGGAGCGGTCGTCCGCCTCGAGGCGCTCGAAGGACCGGCTGATAGGCCCGGGGACGGCGCCTGTGCGATACTGCGGCTGGTTGTTCGGCATGCCACACCCGCCGTTCGACCCGACGACGTCCTGTCCGGCCTCCGCGCTACGGCCGACCTGGCGCCGCCGGTCCCCGCAGCGGTGACCAGGCTGGCGCAGGGGCTGCTCGATGAGGAGACCGGTACGGTGACCGACCCGCTCGCGCCTGACCGCGAGGCCGCCATGGCCGCCCCACCCACGGCCGCCGGGCCGGCCGCCGCGAAAGCGCACGAAGGTACGGCCTGAGGACCGCCGTCGACGCGCCGTCGATGTACCAGGGAGCCACCCGGGCCCGACAGGCGCACTGAGACAGCAGACTTTCGCCGGTGCCGCGGAGGCGGACCCGGCGAGTGAGACGACAGCTCCCGTGCGGCGCCCGCGCCCCGGGACGGCAGCACCGCGCACATCACGCGGGCAGCTGCCGAACCGGGCGCGGCGCCCGGGAGCGTGACGGGAGAACCGCCCGCATGCTCGAGCCGATGGAGCCCAAGGAGGTGGCGCGGAACAGCGCCATCGAGGGCAGCTCAGAGAACAACACCCCCAGCGACAACCTGCCGCCGCGCCGCCGGCGCCGTGCGGCATCCCGGCCGGCGGGCCCGCCGGCCTCGCCCACGGACACGTCGGTGTCCCCGGCCATACCGGCCACGGATGACGTTGCCGAGACCGCCACGACGGGCGAGGGCGCGCCCGAGGAAGCAGTGGTGAGTGCCGCTGCGCCGACGGAGCCCGCTGCCGCGATGGCGGGTTCCGCTGAAGGAGAAGCCGAACGTGAAGAGGCGGCGGCCGCGATCAGCGGTGCCGCGCCCCAGGCCGCGATGTCGGCCGGCAGCGATACGCCTGAGACCGGCGCCGAGGGCGCTGTGTCCGAGCGGGCCGATGCGGAACTCGCAGGCGCCGTGGCCGGCGGCTCGGACCCCCAGCCCGATGAGTCCGCCGAGGTTGCTCGTACGCGGCGCCGGGTGACGCGCAAGGCGACCGCTCCGGCGGGTTCGCCGCAGCCTGCGGAGGCCGAGGAGGCCGCTGTGTCGGCCGATAAGGAACCGGCAGGCGCCGTGACTGGCGGCTCGGAGCCCCAGCCCGATGAGTCCGCTGCCCGTACGCGCCGTCGTACGACCCGTAAGGCGACCGCTCCGGCGGGTTCGCCGCAGCCTGCGGAGGCCGAGAAGGGCGCTGTGCCGACCGGTGGCGCAGAGCCCGGGGAGACTGCCGCCGCCACCGAATCCGGCGAGGTCAAGCCCGCTCGTACGCGGCGTCGTGCGACCCGCAAGACGACCGCCCCGGAGGAGGCTCCTGCTGCCGAGGCAGCGCCCGCTGAAGCCGGTGGCGCCGCGCCCGAAGAGGCCGTCGAGGCCCCGGCCGCCGCGTCCGTCGACGAGGAGAAGCCGCGCCGTACCCGGCGGCGCGCGGAGCGCAAGGAAGCGGCCCCCGCCGCCCCGGAGGCGGCCGAGGAGACCAAGGCCGAAGCCGAGCCGGAGCCCGAGGTGCCCGTACGGCGCCGGCGGGCGGTACGGCCGCCGACCGCCGTGTTCCAGGCGCCGGTCTTCACCGAGCCCGTGTTCCAGACTCCGGAGAGCGCCGCGGCCGCAGCGGCAGCCGAGGCCGCGGAGGAGCGGGACGAGGAGTTCGAAGAGCCGGCCGAACGCCGTCGCCGGCGCCGTCGCCGCGTCGCCGAGGAGGCCGGTGCCCCCGCCGAGGCGCGGGAGGAGGCAGCGGCGGAGACCACCGAGGCGGAGGCCGAGGAGCGGACTGAGGCCGAGGAAGAGGCCGGCGAGCGTCCGGCACGCCGTCGCCGCCGTGGCGGCCGTCGCCGTCGCCGCGGGGAGGCCGCGGAGGGCGCCGAGGAAGCCGCCGAGCGCGAGGAAGAGGCTGCGGAGCAGCCGAAGGCCGAGGCCGCCGAGGAGCCTTCCGAGGAGGCGCCGGCAGAGGAGGCGGCGGAAGCCACCGCGGCCGGCACCAGCACCAGCCGCCGTCGCCGCCGCCGTCGCCGCCGCAGCGGCGAAGCGCTCGAGACCGAGCCGAGCGCGGACGAGCCGGAGCGTACGGTCGTCAAGATCCGCGAGCCGCGGAAGAAGGAAGCGGAGCCGGTCGACGAGGTGCAGTCCATCAAGGGCTCCACCCGCCTGGAGGCCAAGAAGCAGCGCCGTCGCGAGGGCCGCGAGCAGGGCCGCCGCCGTGTCCCGATCATCACCGAGGCCGAGTTCCTGGCCCGCCGTGAGGCCGTCGAGCGTGTGATGGTCGTCCGACAGTCCGGCGACCGCACCCAGATCGGTGTGCTCGAGGACAACGTCCTCGTCGAGCACTTCGTCAACAAGGAGCAGGCCACCAGCTACGTCGGCAACGTCTACCTGGGCAAGGTCCAGAACGTCCTGCCGTCCATGGAGGCCGCCTTCGTCGACATCGGCAAGGGGCGCAACGCGGTCCTGTACGCCGGCGAGGTCAACTTCGAGGCGCTGGGCATGGCCAACGGCCCGCGCCGGATCGAGACCGCGCTGAAGTCCGGACAGCCCGTGCTCGTACAGGTCACCAAGGACCCGATCGGCCACAAGGGCGCCCGGCTGACCAGCCAGGTCTCCCTCCCCGGCCGCTACCTGGTCTATGTGCCCGAAGGCTCGATGACCGGCATCAGCCGCAAGCTCCCGGACACCGAGCGGCAGCGTCTGAAGCAGATCCTCAAGAAGATCGTCCCCGAGGACGCGGGCGTGATCGTCCGTACGGCCGCCGAGGGCGCGAGCGAGGAGGAGCTGCGCCGGGACGTCGAGCGGCTGCAGGCGCAGTGGGAGGAGATCCAGAAGAAGGCGAAGACCGGCAACGCGCCGACGCTTCTGTACGGCGAGCCGGACCTGACTGTCCGCGTCGTCCGCGACATCTTCAACGAGGACTTCTCGAAGGTCATCATCAGCGGTGACGAGGCGTGGGAGACCATCCACGGGTACGTCTCGCACGTCGCGCCGGACCTCGTCGACCGCCTGCAGAAGTGGACTTCGGACGTCGACGTCTTCGCCACGTACCGGATCGACGAGCAGCTGATGAAGGCGCTGGACCGCAAGGTCTGGCTGCCGAGCGGCGGCTCGCTGGTGATCGACCGGACCGAGGCGATGGTCGTCATCGACGTCAACACCGGGAAGTTCACCGGTCAGGGCGGCAACCTCGAGGAGACGGTCACCAGGAACAACCTTGAGGCGGCAGAGGAGATCGTGCGTCAGCTGCGACTGCGCGACCTCGGCGGCATCATCGTGATCGACTTCATCGACATGGTGCTGGAGTCCAACCGGGACCTGGTGCTGCGGCGTCTGCTGGAGTGCCTGGGCCGGGACCGTACGAAGCACCAGGTGGCCGAGGTGACCTCGCTGGGTCTGGTTCAGATGACCCGGAAGCGGGTCGGCCAGGGCCTGCTGGAGTCCTTCTCCGACCAGTGCGTGCACTGCAACGGGCGCGGCGTCATCGTCCACATGGACCACGTGACGACGGTCGGCGCCGGGGGCGGCGGCAAGCGCAAGAAGAAGGGCAAGGCGGCTGCCGCTGCGCAAGCCGAGCAGGTGATCGAGGTGACCGCCGAGCCCGAGGCCGTGGCGGAGGTCGCGCCTGCGGCGGAGCCGGCGGTCGAGGCTCTGCCGGCGCTCAGCGAGGCGGCGTCTGCGGAGCCGGCGTTCGTGCCGGACGAGGAGCTGTACAGCAGCGCGGCCGAGGCGGAGGCGGCTGCCACGCGAGCCCGTGGCCGTATGCGCCGCCGCGCCACCCGCAAGGTATCGGCCCCGGCCGGCCCGCCGAAGGCGGCGGCGGAGGAGGCGGTCGTGGTTGTGGCCTCGTCGCCGCAGGCCGAGCCGGCCGAGGAGCCGTCTGCCGAGGCCGGAGCGACCGAGGTCGCCGAGCCGGCGCCGCCCCGGCCCCGGCGCCGGGTGACCCGCAAGGTGTCGGCCCCGGCGGGCCCGCCGAAGGACGTGGAAGAGGCCGCTGTCACGGTGGTTCCGGCCACGGATGAGCCGGCGGCTGAGGCCGAGACCGAGACCCCGGCGAAGAAGACGGCGCGCAAGACCGCGGCGAAGAAGACGACGGCCAAGAAGGCCACCGTCAAGAAGCCGGCGGCGAAGAAGACGGCCGCCAAGAAGACCACGGCGAAGAAGGCGACGGCCAAGAGGGCGGCGGCGAAGAAGACCGCGGCCGCGGACCAGACGGCATCGTCTGTCTCCGCATCGGCCGACGAGTCGTAACCGTTACGGTCCGGTCCGGCACCCACCCCACCCGGGGAGGGTGCCGGACCTCGCCACATATACGCGGGTCCGGCCCACGGCGCGGGGGGGTGACGGGTGTTGCTGACGGGTGCCGGACATCAGCGTGTACGGGATCAAAGGCCCCGGGACAACGGTGGCCGCCCACGGCGTGGAGGTGCCGGACATCGTGTACGGGATCAAAGGCCCCGGGACAACGGTGGCCGCCCACGGCGTGGAGGTGCCGGACATCGTGTACGGGATCAAAGGCCCGGGACAACGGTGGCCGCCCACGGCGTGGAGGTGCCGGACATCTGCGTGTACGGGATCAAAGGCCCGGGACAACGGTGGCCGCCCACGGCGTGGAGGTGCCGGACATCGTGTACGGGATCAAAGGCCCCGGGACAACGGTGGCCGCCCACGGCGTGGAGGTGCCGGACATCTGCGTGTACGGGATCAAAGGCCCGGGACAACGGTGGCCGCCCACGGCGTGGAGGTGCCGGACATCTGCGTGTACGGGATCAAAGGCCCCGGGACAACGGTGGCCGCCCACGGCGTGGAGGTGCCGGACATCTGCGTGTACGGGATCAAAGGCCCCGGGACAACGGTGGCCGCCTACGGCGTGGAGGGTGACGGGGTCGTAGGGGTGGGGGTCCTGGACGTAAAAGCGTATGCAGGGCCGCCAGGCCCGAGGATGCGCAGTCCAGGACCCCCACCCCGGAGGCCCCGGCGCCCGCCCCCCCGGCAAACCGACTGCGCACCATGCCACGGCGCCGGCGCGCCACGCCACGCGGGGCGCCGGGGCCGGCGGGGCCCCAGCGCGGAGCGGCCCCGCGGCGAGCGACCCGGTTTGACCCCCTCCTACCGGCCCCGTAACCTTGACCGTCGGCGTTTGTACGCCACACCCCTGAGCACCTCCCTCCCGCTCCATCGGGAGAGGCCGCTCGTCCTTCCGGATATCGCGGGCCGCGGGCCCGTGTGAGCGGCTGGCGTCAAGGGTCCCGTTTCGAGCAGAGAGAGTGAGATCGCGTGTACGCAATCGTGCGCAGCGGTGGTCGCCAGCACAAGGTGGCTGTCGGCGACATCGTCGAGGTTGACAAGCTTCCCACCAGCAAGGTGGGCGACACGGTCGAGCTCTCGACCCTGCTCGTTGTTGACGGCGACGCCGTGACCAGCGACCCGTGGGTGCTGGCCGGGATCAAGGTCCAGGCCGAGGTCGTGGACCACCACAAGGGCTCCAAGATCGACATCCTGCGGTACAAGAACAAGACCGGTTACCGCCGGCGCCAGGGCCACCGCCAGCAGTACACGGCGCTGAAGATCACCGGCATCCCCACGGCTGCGAAGTAAGGACTGAGAAGAGATGGCACACAAGAAGGGCGCATCGTCCACCCGGAACGGTCGCGACTCCAACGCTCAGCGGCTCGGCGTCAAGCGCTTCGGCGGCCAGATCGTCAGCGCCGGTGAGATCCTGGTCCGTCAGCGCGGCACCCACTTCCACCCGGGCACCGGTGTGGGCCGTGGTGGGGACGACACGCTGTTCGCCCTCGCCGCCGGTGCGGTCGAGTTCGGCACCCGTCGTGGTCGCAAGGTCGTGAACATCGTCCCGGCCGCCGAGTAATCTCCCGGCCCGGCGCGACTCAAGACACACCACCGAGGGCGGACCGCCCTTCCCGGAGCACACAGCCTCGGGAAGCCGGTCCGCCCTCGGTGCGTTGTACATCAGAACCTTCAGAACCCCACGCCAGTAACAAGCCAGCAGGAGGCACCCCGTATGACCACCTTCGTGGACCGCGTCGAGCTGCATGTCGCCGCGGGTAACGGAGGCCACGGCTGTGCCTCCGTGCATCGCGAGAAGTTCAAGCCGCTCGGCGGCCCGGACGGCGGCAACGGCGGCCGCGGCGGCGATGTGATCCTGGTCGTCGACCAGTCCGTCACCACGCTGCTCGAGTACCACCACTCCCCGCACCGCAAGGCCACCAACGGCAAGCCCGGCGAGGGCGGCAACCGGTCCGGCAAGGACGGCACGGACCTGATCCTGCCGGTTCCGGACGGCACCGTCGTCCAGGACAAGGACGGTAATGTGCTCGCCGACCTGGTCGGCCACGGGACGCGCTACATCGCCGCCCAGGGCGGCCGCGGCGGCCTGGGCAACGCCGCGCTCGCCTCGGCCCGCCGCAAGGCCCCCGGCTTCGCGCTGCTCGGCGAGCCCGGGCAGAGCGGGGACATCATCCTGGAGCTCAAGACCGTCGCGGACGTGGCCCTCGTCGGCTATCCCAGCGCCGGCAAGTCGTCCCTGATCTCCGTCCTCTCGGCCGCCAAGCCGAAGATCGCTGACTACCCCTTCACGACGCTGGTGCCCAACCTAGGGGTGGTGACGGCCGGTTCGACCGTCTACACCATCGCGGACGTCCCCGGGCTCATCCCGGGCGCCAGCCAGGGCAAGGGCCTTGGCCTGGAGTTCCTGCGGCACGTCGAGCGCTGCTCGGTGCTGGTGCACGTCCTGGACACGGCGACGCTGGAGTCCGAGCGCGATCCGGTGAGCGACCTCGACGTCATCGAGGCGGAGTTGGCGCAGTACGGCGGCGGGCTGGAGGACCGGCCGCGGATCGTCGTCCTGAACAAGGTCGACATCCCGGACGGCCAGGACCTGGCCGACATCATCCGGCCGGAGCTGGAAGCCCGCGGCTACCAGATCTTCGAGGTGTCCGCGGTCGCCCGCACCGGGCTGAAGGAGCTCTCGTACGCCCTCGCCGACATCGTCGCGAAGGCACGGGCGGCCAAGCCCAAGCAGGAGGCGACGCGGATCGTCATCCGTCCCAAGGCTGTGGACGACGCCGGCTTCACGGTGACGCGGGAGGACGACTTCTTCCGCGTACTCGGCGAGAAGCCGGAGCGCTGGGTGCGGCAGACCGACTTCGCCAACGACGAGGCGGTCGGCTATCTGGCGGACCGGCTCAATCGCCTCGGCGTCGAGGAGGAGCTGGTGAAGGCCGGCGCCCGTGCAGGCGACGAGGTCGTCATCGGCAGCGGCGACGACGCGGTCGTCTTCGACTGGGAGCCGTCGATGGCGGCGGGCGCCGAGATGCTCGGCAGGCGTGGCGAGGACCACCGCTTCGAGGCTCCGCGCCCAGCCGCGCAGCGCCGCCGCGAGCGCGAGGCCGAGCGGGCCGACGCGGCCCAGCAGGAGTACGAGGGCTTCGACCCCTTCGCGTAGCCCGCGCCTTCGGCGCGGTCCCGCCACCGGGCACACCGGGGCGCGCTGCCCCGGCACGACGACGCCGATACGACGACGGCGGCACGACGACGCCGGCACGACAACGGGCCGGAAGGTGATCCTCCCGGCCCGTTGTCGTACGTCTGCACCCGGGCGGAGCGCGCTACGCGTTGACCGCGTCCTCCGCCGCGCCGTCCGGCTCCAGCTCCCGCTCCTCCTCGGACATCTCGGCCTCCGCGGCGTCCATCCCCTCGCGCTGCACGGGAAGCTCCGAGGCCAGGCGGGAGGCCATCCGCTCGCGACGCTCGTCCGCCTTGGCGCACAGGGCGAGCACCGCCCCGTTGAAGCGCACCAGTGACGGCGGGTCCGACGGGCCCAGCAGGTGCTCCTTCAGCTCGGCGCGGGCAGTGGCCAGGGTGTCCTTCTCCGGGTTGCGTACCGCCTCCAGGAGCGCCGGGATGCCCTTCGCCTTGGGCTCGAGGATCGTCGCGGCGCGCACGGTCGGGTAGCCGGCGCGGAAGTCCTTCTCGCTCATCCCGCTGGTGTTCGCCACCGCGTACGGCTTCTCGCTGGTCAGGTAGTCGGAGACGACGCTCGACACATCGCTGATCAGCAGGTCCGCCTGGTTGAAGCAGCTGTAGATGCCCGGGCGGGCGGCGGTGATGATCTGGTGCTCCCACTCCGGGAAGGAGGCCCAGTACGCGGCCTCCCACGCCGCCGTCGCCTTGGCCACGGCCGCGGCGCGGTCCTTGTCCGGCGCGCTCTGCAGCATCATCCGCTCGATCTCGTCCGCTCCCGGGCGGAAGGCGGCGCGGGTGAGCCGGTCCAGCTCGGCGGTGCGGCGTGCCAGCTCGGCGGCGGCCTCGGCGTCCGGTCGGTCACCGCTGCGCTTGGCGTTGGCCTCGGCGATCATCGCCTTGATGCGCTCGTTGGCGCGGCCGGCGCGCGGGTCGACCGAGCCGGTCATCGGGTGCGGCTTGTAGAGCAGGCGGACCTTGGGGTCGGCGAGCAGTTGGCGGACGATGTTCTCGCCCGCCAGGATGACCGAGGTGTTGCCCGGGTCGTTGGTCCAGCCCTCCCAGGTGGGGGCGTACAGGACCGTGGTGAAGCCGTCCTTGGACGGTGCCCCGCCGTACGGCCGGATCGGGGCGAGCTGCGGGCGGCCCACCTCGACGACGTCCTTGTCCTCGACGCCGATGTCGGCGAGCTGGTAGCGCTCGCGCGCGGCCGGACCGGCGACCCACACCTCGTCGTACGCCTTCGCGTACGGGTTGCAGCTGGAGAGCTTGTCGCTCTCGCCGTGGTTGATGAACGCGTGCTTGATCGACGGGATGCGCAGCACCTGCGAGGTCTTGCCGGAGTTCGCCGGGTGCAGCAGCACCTTGAGCGTCGAGTGCTCCAGGTGCATCAGATGGGCGACCTTCGGGATGCACACGATCGGCACGTCCGTCGCCTCGATCTTCTGCACCATGAAGCGCTCACGGAGCACGATGATCGGCTTGCCGTCCAGGGCGGCGAGCGTCGACAGCCACATGTTGGCCTGGTACGCGGACGTGGTGCCGCCGGAGAAGTACATGCCGACGGTCGGCTGGTACTCGGCCAGCCAGGCGTCCAGCCACTCGAGCACCTTCCGCTCGTTCGTGGTCCGCTTGCGCGGGAGCAGCCAGGAGCCCAGGTAGGCGGTGCCGCAGACGGCCAGGGTCAGCGCCACGGCGAGCCCGGTGCCGCCCCAGCGCGCATCGCGGGTGAGGGCGGTGAGCAGCAGGCCGGCCGTGGCCGGTACGGAGAAGGTCAGCAGCCGGTGGCCGGGGCGGCGGGCCAGGAGGCGCGGCGGAGCGGGCGTGAGCCGCAGCGTGGAGGTGTCGATGTTGCGGGTGACGACCGGTACGGAGCGGTTGCGTCGCACCAGCACGGCGACCGCCTGGCAGAGGAAGTGCACCGCGTAGAGGGCGAGCAGCGCGATGGTCAGCGGTGACTGCTCGGCCAGCGGGTTGATGCCGTCTATCCGCAGGAGCCCGACCAGGATCAGCATGTCGCGCAGCAGCTGCCGTACCGTGACATCGAAGCGGATCTTGCTCAGCAGCGAGAGCAGGCCGGGCTGCTTGTGCGTGAGATACAGATCCAGCGCGAGGCCCGCCGCGGAGGCGGCGACGAAGATCGGTACGTTGGGCAGCAAGGCACCCGCAAGTTGGGCCGTGAAGGCCGCGAACATCGCGAGCAGCGCGGACAGCTGCACGATGCGGCGGGGGGCGAGTCCGGCAGATGGCACGGGCTGGGCTCCTGGCGGGGGGAGGCGTCGGATGGGGGAGGCGGCCGTGTGGGGCGGCCGGGCCCGCGCCGGAACCGCGGCAGACGATGGCGGCGCAGGTCGACCACTGACCGTATGACGTGTGCTGCCCAATGACAATCTTGGGCAGCACCGATCACCTTTAAATAGCACAAAAGGAGCGAACGGCGAGGCGTCGCGTGCCGTCCGCCGATCGAAACAGATCGGCGCCCGGACACGCTGCTGCCGTAGATTGCCAGGCGGAGAGCTCGATCGATCGGTGACCAGTGGGGACGCAGGTGTCAGGGGAAGCAGGCGCAGCAGGGGGACGGGACGGGGTCGCTACCGCCCGCAGGGTCGTGGTGAAGGTCGGCTCGTCCTCGTTGACGACCGCGGCCGGGGGCCTCGACGCCGACCGCGTCGACGCGCTCGTCGATGTGCTGGCCAAGGCCCGCAGCGGCGGCGAGAAGGAGATCGTGCTGGTCTCCTCCGGCGCCATCGCGGCCGGCCTCGCCCCGCTGGGGCTGCGCCGGCGGCCCCGGGACCTGGCCCGGCAGCAGGCCGCGGCCAGCATTGGCCAGGGGCTGCTGGTGGCCCGCTACACCGCCTCCTTCGCCCGCTACGGCGTCCGGGTCGGCCAGGTGCTGCTCACCTCCGACGACACCAGCCGCCGCGCCCACTACCGCAACGCCTGCCGCACCCTGGACCAGCTGCTGGCCATGGGCGCCTTCCCGATCGTCAACGAGAACGACACGGTCGCCACCGACGAGATCCGCTTCGGCGACAACGACCGGCTCGCCGCGATCGTGGCCCATCTCGTACGGGCGGACCTGCTCGTGCTGCTCTCGGACGTCGACGGCCTGTACGACGGCGACCCCAGCGTCCCCGGCACCTCCCGCATCGAGGAGGTCGTCGGCCCGCAGGACCTCGAAGGCGTCTCCATCGGCAGCGCGGGCAGCGCGGGCGTGGGCACCGGCGGCATGGTCACCAAGGTCGAGGCCGCCCGGATCGCCGCGGCGGCGGGGATCCCGGTGGTGCTCACCTCGGCCGTACACGCCGCCGACGCGCTCGCGGGCCGCACCACCGGCACGTACTTCCACCGCACCGGCCGCCGCTCCGCCGACCGGCTGCTGTGGCTCGCCCACGCCTCCACACCGCGCGGGGCGCTCACCCTCGACGACGGCGCCGTACGGGCGGTGGTCCACCGGCGTAGGTCCCTGCTGCCCGCCGGGATCGCGGGGGTCGAGGGCGAGTTCTCCGCCGGCGACCCGGTGGAGCTGCGCGACACCGAGGGGCGCGCCGTCGCCCGCGGACTGGTCAACTTCGACGCCAAGGAGATCCCGCTCCTGCTCGGCCGCTCCACCCGGGAACTGGCGCGCGAGCTGGGACCCGAGTACGAGCGCGAGGTCGTGCACGCGGACGACCTGGTGGTGCTGGGGCACTGAGGGCGCCCGCGGGGCGCCGGGTCCCCTGGCCGGGCCGGACGCCGCCGGCGAAGGGGGGCGTGTACTGCGCGGATCGGCGGAAAGTCCAGCCTTTCCATGGAGACCTTGCGGAAAACCGCCCGAAGGGCCTGCGCGGGCTGGTCAACTTTGATGCAGGGACGCCGCAGCGGGTCGGCGGACCGGGACGACCGCACCAGTGAGCTCCGCCCGCGGGCGAGTGGAGCGCAACGCATGTCAGGAGGCCACCGGTGGTACGAGGGCGAGGAAGCCCGGGGGCATCGCCCCGGGGCGGGGGCACCGCAACCGCGCGCAGTGGCCCCACTCACGCCCGAGGGGCAGCGGAGGAGAAGCGGGTACTGACCAGCGTCGGAACCGGCCGGGATGGCGCCGGCCCCGGCACCCGCTGGGAGCAGGGGCCTTCCGGCGAGGAGCGCGAGGCCTCCCGGCTCTGGCATGTCACGCTCAGCGTCTCGGGGGCCGAGGCTCCGCTGAAGGACGTCAGGCGGGCGCTGGAGAAGCTCGCTCACGACCATCCCTTTCTGCTGACCAGCCGCTACGCGAACGACCACGCCGAGATCCGCTACTGGGAGGAGGCGCGGGACCTGCACGACGCGGCCGCCGTGGCACTCCGGCTGTGGGGCGAGCACCGGTCGACGGCCAAGCTGCCGCCGTGGGAGATCGTGGGCCTGGAGGTCATCGACCGCGAGACCTACCACCAGCGCGTCGCGGCGGGCTACGGCCCGCCCCCTGCCTCCCCGGTGGGCGTCCACCCGTACTGACCGCCCGCGGGGGCCGCGCAGGCCCCCGCGGGCCGGTGGTCGTCTCGAAGAGCGGGATAATCGCCGGGACCGGGCCGGAGGCTCAGTACTCTTTGGGCATGAGCAGCGTCTTCCCCTCGCCCTTGGCCGATCCCACGCCGAAGTCCCCGGTCATCGCGGCCGCCTACCGGGCCCGCGCCGCGGCCGCCGACCTCGCACCGCTGCCGCGTTCGGTCAAGGACGACGCCCTGCTGGCGATCGCCGACGCCCTTGAGGTGCGTACCAAGGAGATCGTCGAGGCCAACGCCGAGGACGTCGAGCGCGCCCGCGCCGCCGGCACCAGCGAGGCGATCATCGACCGGCTCACCCTCACCCCCGAGCGGGTCCGGGCCATCGCCTCCGATGTGCGCGACGTGGTCGGCTTGCCCGACCCGGTGGGTGAGGTCGTGCGCGGATCCACGCTGCCCAACGGCATCGACCTGCGCCAGGTCCGGGTGCCGCTCGGTGTGGTCGGGATCATCTACGAGGCCCGGCCCAATGTCACCGTCGACGCAGCGGCCCTCTGCCTGAAGTCCGGCAACGCGGTCCTGCTGCGCGGCTCCTCCTCCGCGTACGCCTCGAACACCGCGCTGGTGCGGGTGCTGCGCGATGCCGTCGGCGGCGCCGGGCTGCCCGCCGACGCCGTGCAGCTCGTCCCGGGCGAGAGCCGCGACTCCGTCCGTGAGCTGATGCGCGCCCGCGGCATGGTGGACGTGCTCATTCCGCGCGGCGGTGCCTCTCTCATCCGCACGGTCGTCGAGGAGTCCACGGTTCCGGTCATCGAGACCGGCACCGGCAACTGCCATGTCTACATCGACGCCCAGGCCGATCTCGACATGGCCATCGACATCCTGATCAACTCCAAGGCTCAGCGCCCCAGCGTCTGCAACGCCGCCGAGACCCTCCTGGTCCACCAGGACATCGCCGACGAGTTCCTGCCGCGCGCCCTGGACGCGCTGGCCGAGGCCGGGGTGACCGTCCACGCCGACGAGCGCGTGCAGGCCCTCGCCGAGAAGGCCGGCACCAAGGCGACGGTCGTTCCCGCCACCGTGGAGGACTGGGAGACCGAGTACCTGTCGTACGACATCGCGGCCGCCGTGGTCGACTCCCTGGACGCCGCCGTCGCGCACATCCGGCTGTGGTCCTCCGGCCACACCGAGGCGATCGTCACCACCTCCCAGGCGGCCGCTCGCCGGTTCACCCAGTTGGTGGACTCCACCACCGTCGCCGTCAACGCCTCCACACGCTTCACGGACGGCGGCCAGTTCGGCTTCGGCGCCGAGATCGGTATCTCGACCCAGAAGCTGCACGCCCGCGGCCCGATGGGCCTGCCGGAGCTGACGTCGACCAAGTACGTGGTCACCGGCGACGGCCACGTACGGGACGGCAAGCAGCGCGCCTGCTGACCGCGGGCACACCTGCTTTTCCGCCCGTCCACCTGGTGATGAAGGCGGGCGGGCGGATTTCTCGCTCTCCCTGCCCAAACCCCGGGTCCGGCCGTACCCTGGACGGGTGCCGGACGACGTGGGGGGCAGGCCGTTCCCGGACGGCGACGAGCCCGACAGCCACAGCCACGGGGCAGCGGACGAAGAGTTCGCGACCGTGGTGTTCGACGAGGACTTCGTACGGTCCGCACAGATCCATGAGCCCACCGCGGTCGAGCGCCTCCATGCCGCCGCCCAGGCGCGCGCGGAAGCCGAGGCGGCCCGCGCCCGCGCTCGTGGCATACCGCCGGAGGACGAGCTCTACGACGACGGCTACGACCCCGACGGCGAGGCGGACCTCGACGACGAGTACAGCCCGGACGCCGACGGCTATGGCCCCTACGGGCGCTACGGCGGCGCGCTCGGCCCGTACCGCAGCCCCGCCCGCTGGCACCGCCCGGTCGCCTGGGTGCTCGCCGTGGCCATGGGCATCGGCATGGTCGCCCTCGCCTTCGCGGCCGTCTATCGCGGTGCGTCCAGCAGCCGCCCCAGCCCCGAGCCACCCCCCGCGACCAGCGGTGTCGACGTTCCCCCGGTGGGTCAGCCGGGGGCGCCCGGGTCCCTGCCCACGGCATCCGCCGACGCGGCGGCGCCCACCGCCTCCGCCGCGGCCTCGTCACGCTGACCGAGCCTGCCCTGACGATGATTGCTCGTCAGAAGTTGTCGTGTAGCAGCGCGTTTACCGGGCCGCCTTACGACCTACCCTGATGGTATGAAGGGGCCTGGAGACCCACCTGAGGGGACACCCGAGGGCGCCCCGGGAGGTGGGGACGACGAATACCGTTCCGTCGTCTTCGACGAGTCGTTCGTCCGGGCTGCCCGGCTCCAGGAATTCTCCGCCCAGGAACGGCTCGGCGATCACGCTCCCGCGGTCCGCAACCGTCGGCCATGGTCCCGCACCGGCGGCTCCCGCCAGGCGATCGTCCTGGTCATCCTGATAGCTGTGGCCTTCGCCACGGCCATCTACATGGGGGTGCGCCACCCCTACCAGCAGCCCGTCGCCCCGAGCCCCGAGCCGCTGCGGATGACCCTCATACCGTTGGCGCCGCGCGCTCCCGTGCCCGGCGCCCAGTCCGCCGACCTCTTCGATCACAGTCCCGCCGCCGAGTACCGGATCGGCGGCGAAGGCGTCACTCTCCCCGCCGCCCGCTCCACCCAGCACTTCTCCGACAGCCAGGTGCTGGCCGCGCTGGACGCCTCCAAGGACTACGTCGTCCGCTCCTCACTCGATCCCGGGGTGCTCACCGGCGGGGCCGTACGGTCCGTCCGCATACTGCTCGATCCCGGACAGCTCACCCAGTTCGACCGCAGTGTGGAGCGCCCCGCCGACGACGGCCGGCACGCCACCACCGGCTGGATGGTCCGCTTCGATCCGGCCCAGGTGGCCCTCGCCGACCCCAAGGTCCGGGTGAACGGAACCCTGGCCGTCTCCGAGGTCGCCCAGGACCAGCTGGAGGTCACCGCGGACCACACCTTCGTCTACGCGCTGCGCCGCGCGGACGCGCTGCACAGCCAGGACCACCGCGCCTCGCTGTACATGGTGCGCCGCGAGGTCCGCTTCCGCTTCGACCGTCAGGACCTGCGCCAGCACCAGCTCCAAGTCGTCCAGACGTATCAGCAGGCCGGCCCGCAGACCTGTGCCTCCGACAGCTCCAGCCATCTGCGGCCGCTGCTGGCCGGCGAGACCGCCAAGGCCGACGGACCGGCCGGGACCGACCCCTACCGGCCCGGGCGCCCGACCGCCTCGCTGTGCGGAGTGCTGGCTCCTAGCGCCCAGCCGAGTCTTCCGGTCCAGCTGAGCCGTCCGGGCCCGTAGACCCGCCGTCGGCCCCGTCACCGGGCCGTGACGGCCCGCTGGGGGGCCGGCCCGTGAAGCGCTCACGCAGCTTCTCACCGAAGTCGCTGGCGCCGTCCGCCAGATCCCGCACCAGCCCCATCAGGGGATCCTTGCTGCCCCGCACCGTCTCGGTGTAGTGGTTCGCGGACTCCTTGATCGAGTCCCGCACCGAGGTGTCCTTGTCCTCGTGCCTCCGCGGGTAGTGGCCGTCCAGGATCCGCTGGTAGTCGCGGCTCTCCGCCCAGCGCTTGAGCTCCGCCGACCGGACGGTGGTGAAGGGGTGGCTGCGCGGCAGCATGTTGAGGACCTTCAGTACGGAGTCGCGCAGGTCTCCGCTCGCCTCGTACTCCTCCGCCTGCGCCAGAAACGCGTCCACGTTCATCTCGTGCAGATGGTGGCCGCCCGCGAGCTTCATCAGGCCGCGCATGGACGCCTGCAGGTCCTGGCCGACCAGCAGCCCAGCCCGGTCCGCCGAGAGCTCCGACTTGCGGAACCACTCGCGCAGCGCCGTCACGATCGCCATCACGGCGACATTCCCGAGCGGGATCCAGGCGATCTTCAGGGCGAGATTCGTGAGGAACAGCAGGATCGTGCGGTAGACGGAGTGCCCGGACAGCGCGTGGCCGACCTCGTGGCCGACGACCGCCCGCATCTCCTCCTCGTCGAGCAGCTCGACCAGGCCCGTGGTCACCACGATGATCGGCTCGTCCAGGCCGATGCACATCGCCTGCGGACGCGGGTCCTGGGTGACGTACATCAGCGGGACCTTCTCCAGGTCCAGGATGTAGCAGGCGTCCCGCAGCATGGTGTACAGATGCGCGAACTGCTGGTCGCCGACACGTACCGAGTCGGACAGGTACAGCAGCCGCAGGGAACGCTCCGGCAGCAGGCCGCTGAGCGTCCGGAAGACGGTGTCGAAGCCGCTCAGCCTGCGCAGCGCGACCAGCGCGGAGCGGTCCGCGGGGTGCTCGTACGCCCGCGAGGAGATCCCCGGGAAGCGGATGCGGCTGCGGCCCGGTGTGTGCTCATGACGGTTCTCGGTCATCAAAGCCCCTTGTCGGCCCGGCTGAAACGCGCCCTGCGGACCCCAGCCTAGGCCCTGGTGTCGGCGCGGTTACGGTGGAGACATGTCGGACTTCACTGCCCAGCTGGCGGCCGTCGCGGCCCAAGGCGGCCCGGGTGTCCTGCTGCGTGTCGTCATCGTCGTCTCCGTCGTCGGCGTTGCGCTGCTCGCCTGGTTCCTGCTGCGCGGCTACGGCGGTCACGACCGGTAGGACACCGTAGGACCCCGTACGACCGGTTCAGGACCGGTAGGACGCGTGGAGTCGGCGTCAGGTTGCGTGCGGGCCCCGCATACGATGAGGGCGCTGACCCCTGTGACTTCAGCGACCATGCCCGACGACGACTTGGATAGGTCTGCCGACGATGAGTCTCCCCAGCACTGCCCACGCCCTGGTCACCCTCGCCGCAGAGGGCGGCGAACACGGTGGTGAGCACGCCAGCCTGAGCCCCTACCTCACCGGTGGCGGCGCGCTGTTCACGCTGCTGCTCCTGCTGTGGATCACCACCCGCTTCAACCGGGACCGCTGAGCCGGGGACGGTAGCCGACGGGCTCCCGGACCGGCCAAGTAGGCTCTGCACGCATGGGAGAGCAGGGAGGACCTGTGACCGGTCGGGCGAAGCGGCGCCTCGGCGTGATGGGCGGGACGTTCGACCCGATCCACCATGGCCACCTGGTCGCCGCGAGCGAGGTGGCGTCCTTGTTCCACCTCGACGAGGTGGTGTTCGTGCCGACGGGCCAGCCGTGGCAGAAGACCCACAGGAAGGTCTCGCCGGCCGAGGACCGCTACCTGATGACGGTCATCGCGACCGCCTCCAACCCGCAGTTCTCGGTGAGCCGGATCGACATCGACCGCGGCGGCAAGACGTACACGATCGACACCCTGCGGGATCTGCACGCCCTCAACCCGGAGGCCGAGCTCTTCTTCATCACCGGCGCCGACGCCCTCTCCCAGATTCTGGGCTGGCGTGATGCCGAGGAGCTGTTCTCGCTGGCGCACTTCATCGGCGTCACCCGGCCTGGGCATGTGCTCTCCGACCCGGGGCTGCCTGACGGCGGTGTCTCGCTGGTCGAGGTTCCGGCGCTGGCCATCTCGTCGACGGACTGCCGGGCGCGGGTAGCGGCCGGGGAGCCGGTCTGGTATCTGGTGCCGGACGGGGTGGTGCGCTACATCGACAAGCGAGGGCTGTACCGGGACGCGGATTAGAACGGGCACGGCAACGGAAGGGGCACTGGTGACAGACGCACACTCCGGACGGCGGTATGCCGCGGGAGGGGCCGATGACGGCCAGGACCCGTACGCACAGCAACGGCAACAGCAGCAGCATCAACAGCAGTACTACGACCCGTACGCCCAGCCTCAGCAGTATCCGCAGCAGGACTACGGGTACGACCCGTATGCCCAGCCCCCACAGCAGTCCCGGGACGGCTACGACGCGTACGGCCGGCCGCAGCAGTACCAGCAGCCGCAGCAGCAGGTCGACGAGCAGCAGTGGATCCCGCAGCAGCAGTCGTACGACGGATTCGGGCGGACGCAGGCACCGCCGCCTCCGCCGCAGCAGCCTCCTGCACCGCCCCGGATGCCGCCTCCGCCGCAGCAGCAGTCACCTCAGGGCCGGCCGCAGCCTCCTCGGCAGCACATGGCGACGCCGGGGCCGGGTGCGGGGCCGATGGCGCCCCCGCCTGGTCGCCCGGGCGGGCCAGAGGGCGCCGCGGACTACCGCACCGAGCAGTTCGCCTTCGTGGAGGAACCGGACGACGGCGCCGACGACGTCATCGACTGGCTGAAGTTCGCCGAGACCCGCACCGAGCGCCGTGACGAGCGCAAGCGGAAGACCCGCAACCGCACCGTCGGGCTCGTTGTGGTGCTCGTCCTCGCCCTGACCGGCGGCGTCGGTTACCTGTGGTTCGCGGGGAAGCTGCCCGGCATGGACGCCATAACCGGATCCGGCGCCCAGGCGGCCGGTGCCGCGCAGCACCGGGACGTGATCGTCGTCCATCTGCGGAACACCAAGGGCGGTGGCAGCTCCACCGCCCTGCTGGTGGACAACGAGACCACCGAGAAGGGCACCACCGTCCTGCTGCCCAACTCCCTCGCCCTCACCTCCGACGACGGCTCCGTCACCACCCTCGGCAAGTCGGTCGAGCAGCAGGGCACCGAGGCGACCCGCGAGGCGCTCGGCACCCTGCTCGGTGCGGAGATCAAGGGCAGCTGGCGCCTCGACACCCCGTACCTGGAGAACCTCGTCGAGCTGGTCGGCGGGATCACCGTGGACACCGACACCACCGTCCCGGGCGCCAGGAAGGGCGACGACCCGCTGGTCAAGGCGGGCAAGGGCCAGACGCTCGGCGGCCGGGCCGCGGTCGGCTATGCGACGTACCGCGGGCCCGGCGAGGCACAGAACAAGCAGCTGCTCCGCTTCGGCGAGGTCATGCGGGCCGTGCTGCGGAAGGTGTCGAACGACCAGCAGGCGGCCACGACGACCGTCAAGACGCTCGGCCAGATCCCGGACCCCTCGCTGTCCGAGGATGACCTCGGTGCCTCCCTGGCGAAGCTCGCGGAGCAGGCGAAGAACGGCTCGTACCAGACGGCACTGCTGCCGGTGCAGACCGACGGGACGCTCAGCGAGCGGGGCGGGAACAGTGTGGTGAAGAACGTGCTGGGCGGCACGGTCAAGAACACCAAACCCGACGCGGCCCCCCGCATCGGCATCCGGAACGCCAGCGGCGGCAAGGACGCCGCCCAGGCCGCCCGGGTCGCCCTGGTCAACGGCGGCTACACCGTCGTCGACGGCGGGACGGCGAGCGTCGCGCTGGCCGCATCCCGGGTGACGTACGCGGACGCGGCGCAGGCGGACCAGGCCAAGGAGATCGCGAAGACGCTGGGGCTGCCGGCGAGCGCGGTGACGAAGGGCCGCGGGGCGTCCAACGCGGATGTCACGGTCGTCCTGGGCCAGGACTACCAGGCGCGCTAGCGCCCCAGGCCCCGCACGGCCCCCAGCTCCCCGCACGGCCCGGCGCACCTCGCTGTCCGCTGGCCCCGCCCTGCTCACGGCTGAGCGCCGACCTTTCCCACCCACCCTTGAAAGGGCAGGCGGGCGGGAAAGGCCCCGCACCGGAGGCGCGGAGCACCCCAGAGCTGCTGGCAGCAGGGCAGGAGAGCCGCTGGCAGCAGGGCAGGGCGGGGAGCGACGGCCGCCGCCCGGGCGGAAACCCGGTCCGGCCGGTCTGCGCGTCGTGAGACCCTTGATGAGTACCTGCTACCGACCGGAAAGCTTCGCTTGTGACCGCCACGGACCGCTCTCGCGAGCTGATCAACGTCGCCGCCCAAGCGGCTGCCGACAAGCTCGCGCACGACATCATCGCGTACGACGTCAGCGATGTGCTGTCGATCACCGACGCCTTCCTGCTGGCCTCGGCCCCCAGCGACCGCCAGGTCAAGTCGATTGTCGACGAGATCGAGGAGCGGCTTCACAAGGAACTGGGCGCCAAGCCGGTGCGCCGCGAAGGCGACCGCGAGGCCCGCTGGGTGCTCCTGGACTACGTGGACATCGTGGTGCACGTGCAGCACAGCGAGGAGCGGGTGTTCTACGCGCTGGAGCGGTTGTGGAAGGACTGCCCGCAGCTGGCGCTCCCGGCCGATGCCGTCGCCACCCGCGGCAAGGGGGAGGAGTACGCCAAGGCGCGTGCTGCCGAGGGCGAGGGCGGTGAGCTCACCTGAACGGCACCCAGGGTGGCCGCGGCCGCCGCATAGTCCTGTGGCGGCACGGCCAGACGTCCTGGAACCTGGAGCGCAGGTTCCAGGGGTCGACTGACATCGAGCTGACCGAGGCCGGGCTGGCCCAGGCGCGCCGGGCGGCGCGCATGCTGGCCACGCTCAAGCCGGACGCGATCCTCGCCTCGGATCTGAAGCGCGCGGCAGCCACGGCCGCCGAGCTCGCGGCCGTCACGCGCCTGGAGGTCGAGCACGACCCGGCCCTGCGCGAGACGTATGCGGGCAGCTGGCAGGGGCTGACGCACGAGGAGATCATCCAGCTGTACAGCGACCAGTACGCCGCCTGGAAGCGCGGCGAGCCGGTGCGGCGCGGCGGCGGTGAGCTGGAGACCGAGGTCGCCGACCGGGCGGCGCCGGTCGTCGAGCGCACCGCCGAGAAGCTGCCGGAAGGCGGCACGCTCGTGGTGGTCAGCCACGGCGGCACGATCCGTACCACCATCGGCCGGCTGCTGGGCCTGGAGGCACACAGCTGGGAGGCGCTGGGCGGTCTGTCCAACTGCTGCTGGTCGGTGCTGGGCGAGGGCGCGCGCGGCTGGCGGCTGCTGGAGCACAATGCGGGGTCGCTGCCCGAGCCGGTCCTCGGCGACGACGACTGAGCGGCTGCCGGCTGGTGCCGCGGCAGCCGCCCGCAGGCCGCGGTGGCCGACGGGAGCCGGATTTCACATCTGGGCAGGGCGCAGGTTAAAGTTCTTCCTGTTCGCGGCGCGGACGGGGAAACCCCGGACACACCGAGAACAGCGGGGCTATAGCTCAGTTGGTAGAGCGCTTGCATGGCATGCAAGAGGTCAGGAGTTCAATTCTCCTTAGCTCCACAGTCTCCGGCGGTCCCGCCTTCCAGAGGGAGGCGGGACCGCTGCTTTCGCAGGCCAATTCCCCCTGGTACGTGGCAAAGTCCGCGATCGCAAAGTCCGCGATCGTCCGCAGGCCGAGCCGTCAGAGCCCGGTCCTCCTCTCATTCGGCGTATGGAGCGCCGGAGATCGACAGCGATTGGTGTGAGCTGTATCTCACTGCTCCAGGCGTGCGGCACCCTTTGCCCGGCTCCCGGCGGGGTAACGCCCGCAGTCCATCGGTGACTTCGTACAGAGCGGGCTGCCCTCCCGCTTGTCTTGGCACGCTCGCCCTCTTCGCCAGTGCCTCTTCCGCCTTCGGACTGGCCGCGAGGACCGGCCAGTTGATCGCCTTACCGCTGGTGCCACGGCGCCGCCACTTTTGGGACGCTGTTCCCGAGCCGCGGTTCGGCGGCCATCGATATCCACGGGGCGCATCCGTCCGCCTACGCGCTGGTGGTGAGCACCCTCGCGCTCTACGCGCCCGCTGGGCCGGGGCGCTTGCCGGACTTCTGCGATGGAGGCTGAAAGAAACTCGGCACCGCTGACCTTGTGGCCTTCCCATGGCAGAATCAGTGCTGCCGGAAGGTGGGAGTCCACCGACGGCAGGGGGATGACCTGCAGGGAGGGATGGCGCCGTGCCGACGAGGACTCTCGAGGAGGTCGATGACTTCCTCGGAATCGTCGCGGGCCCCGCGAGATATCGGGCGGTGCTCCTGCTGTGCCCGTCCTGCGGGTCGGTCCATGTGGCCCAGGTTCTTGGCGACAACGGAGGGATCTCGTACGTGTGCACGGCCTGCGGCCATAGCTGGAGCTGATACATGGGTGCACACAGCAGGAAGTGCGACTGGTGCGGCAGCGGCACGCCGATCGTCCGCGACATGGAACCTGCCAACCCTGATTACCAGTACTGGTGCGAGGAATGCGCTCGGGCGCTGATCATAAAAGGCGACCCGATCGAGACCTACCGTGAGCTCGACGGCGAGCCGATTTACGGCCGGCTGCTGGACGAGCACTGCGCGCTCAAGAGGTTCTATTCCTTCGCAACCGCCTGAGGGCGCGGCCGACGGCGCAAGGCGTCGGCCGCAGCAGCCCCGGCGAGGAGGAGAAATGCCGCCCCGGCCGACGGATAGACGGCCGAGAGTGCCATCTCTCCCCAGTTCTGGTGGAGTTCGGCCCGCAGTTCGCGGCCGTGTGGGACCCACCACAGCGCGTACGAGCAGAACAGCAGCCCTGCCGCGGCCGTCCCCGCCCACCAGGCGGCGCTGCCACGGCGCACCGCCTCGGAGCCGAGCAGCAGCACGAGTGGCACACACCACACCCAGTGGTGCGACCACGACACCGGGCTGACGAGCAGGGCCGTGACGGCGCAGGACAGGGCGGCCCAGGCGGCGTGCCCTGTCAGCAGCGTGGCGACGGCGATTCCCAGTCCTGCCACCGCCACGGTCGCAGCCAGGGCGGTCCATGAAAGATCTGGGTGGCCGGTGTGCAGCAGCCGGGCCAGCACGCCCCGTATCGACTGGTTCGCGGTGTCCTCGGCGTAGCCGGGCCGGCCCGCGGCGAAGAGCGTCCCCGTCCAGAAGCGGCGCGAGTCGTGCGGCAGCACCGCGCCCGCCGCCAGTACCGTGCCGAGGAACGCCGCGCACGCCAGCGTGGCCTGCCGCAACAGCGGGTTCCAGGCGGTGGCGATTCCGCGCCCCCGCGGCGGACAGTCAGCCGGGGTCTGTCCCCGGCGCGTACGCAGCTGGTGCGCGCCCCTCAGCACGCCGGCGAGCGCCAGGCAGACCACGAACAGGGCCGGGGTCAGCTTGATCCCTGTCGCGATCCCGATCCCCGCACCCGCCCAGCGCCGGCCCTCCCGTGCCGCCAGGTCCCGCAGGACCAGCACCGCGAGCAGCAGGTTCACCTGTCCGTAGCGCAGTGTCGTCCACACCGGTTCGCACCACACGGCGACCGCGGCGGCCGTGAGGGTCACAGCCGCCCGGGGAGCGCGCTGCCCCCCGCCGACCAGCCGCAGGGAGAGATGGACGAGCGCGACCAGAAGGGCGAGGTTGACGACCGTGGCGAGGGCCCGCATCTCTGGCACGCCGAGCAGGGTCAGCGGCGTGAACAGCAGTGCCGCGAAAGGCGGATAGGTGGTCGGCAGGTTCGCCTCGGTCGCGCGCATCGCGTAGAGGTCGCCGCCGGTGCGTACGGTCCAGCCCTCGGCCCGGTACACCATGAGGTCGATCATGGAGACGTTCGCGGCGTCCTGGGCGGCCCAGAAGGCCGCGAACGACAGCAGGCAGAACACCGCCGCGGCCGTGGTCGTGCGATGCGGTACGAGCGCCCGCAGCCTCGGGGCGCGGCTGCCGGCGGCCTGCTCGAGCGCGGTCACGAGGTGCGGCTCCAGAATCCGAGGGGGACACATGAAGGGATAAAACAGGCGCAGATCGCTGACAGTACCCGCTGCGATCCGACGGCAGAGCGCCGGGGGGAAACCCATTTGGTGGAGGACCCGTGGGGCCGTGTAATGTAGGCGATGCCGCCGGGGCAACCGGGCGGAGCAGAACCTGGGGCTATAGCTCAGTTGGTAGAGCGCTTGCATGGCATGCAAGAGGTCAGGAGTTCAATTCTCCTTAGCTCCACGGAAGCGAGAGGCGAGATGTGTCCGCGAAGAGCGCGGATCGTCTCGCCTTCGTCGTTTGTGCGTGGACGTCGTCCGCGCGAGGCAGGGGCTTCGCCACCCCGCACGCCTTCCGAGATCGGAGCGGGCCGTCCAATCGGACGGCCCGCTGTGTGTCTGCGGGGCGTCTGCCGCGTGTGCGGCAGACGCCTCCGGGTTTGTTCAGCCGGATCCTCTGCCGAGCGCCTTCCGCTGGACCGGGCGGTCCTCCTCCACCTTGTCGAGCCGGAGCGCGAGCGCGGGGCACCGGCGCACGGCGCGCTGCGCACGCTCACTCAGATGCATGGGCACCACGGTGTCCGCCAGCACCGGATAGCCGTCCGGTGCCATCCGGATCAGCTCTGGCACGACACCGGCGCACAGGCCGTGCCCCTTGCACAGCGTCCAGTCAACGGCGAACCGCTCATTGCTCGGCACACCGGCCTCCTGTTCTTCCGGTGAGGGCAGCGGCAGCACCCCGCGCGTGGGGCGCCCACAGCCGCCGCTCAGTACATGCGCGGCCAGATCGTCGGTGAAGGCCGCCAGTGCCCCCTGGATGAAGCGCACCGACCCGTCGGGGTGCTTGCAGACGCCCCGCCCCCGTACCGACTGCGTCACTTGCCGCAGAGCCTCCAGGGCGGTCCGGCCGCCACCGCCCAGCACATCCGAGAGCCCGGCTGCCGCCGCCGGCAGGCCCAGCCGGCACGGCCCGCACTGGCCGGCGGTCTCGGCGGCCAGCCAGTTCACCACCCGCAGGCTCTCTCCGAGCGGGCAGGTGTCCGGGCCGATCGGCAGGATCGCGCCCGCGCCCAGGGCGCCGCCGGCCGCTGCGAAAGCCTCGCGCGAGACAGTCGCGCCGTGCGCCGTCATGCCGTCGATCCAGCTGCCGTGGTAGCCGCCGGTCAGTACGCCCTGCGGCAGTGGCGGGGCGCCGCACAGCTCCATGACGTACCGCAGCGGCACTCCGCTCGGCACCTCGAGCACCGTGGGCCGCGCCACAGAGCCGGACACGGTGAGCAGGACGGTGCCGGGCTCCGTGGACAGGCCGGTGTTGGAGTAACGGCGTGCGCCGAGCCGTCCGGCGACGGCGAGTTGGGCGAAGGTCTCGGCGTTGGACAGCAGGGTCGGAGCGCCGTTCACGCCGGATTCGGCGGCACGCACCTTACGGCCGGGCGGCAGCGCCGGCCCTCCGTTGGCGGCCCGGATGAGCGAGGTCGCCTCACCGGAGACCATGCGCTCGGGGGTGCGCACCACCCGCGCGCGCAGCGGCTGCCCGCGCTTGTCGGACAGTCCGCGCTCGGCCAGCGCCTCGCGGATGGAGGATTCGGTGGAGTCCCGGGTGACACCGACGACCAAGGTGCGGGCGCCCAGCGCCTCGGCCGCGAGCAGGGCGCCGTCCAGCACCAGGTGCGGGGCGCGGCACAGCAGGACGGTGTCCTTGCGGCAGGCGGGCTCGCCCTCACTGCCGTTGATGACGACGACGGGGCGCACCCCGCGGCGGATGGCGCTCTTCGCCACCGCGCGCAGCTTCCGGGCGAAGGGGAAGCCCGCACCGCCACGGCCGTTGAGTGATATCGCCTCGGCCAGTTCGGCCAGCCGTTCGCCGGGCAGCGGGTCGAGCGGGCCGTGCACCTTCAGATGCATCCCGAGGTCGAGCCGGTGGACCAGGTCGAACCCGGAGGTCAGCTGCGGAAGCCCGACAACGCGCACCTCCGGGACATCGGGAAGCGAGCCGTTCATGGACGGTCTCCTGTCGACTGGTGCCAAGGCTCACCGGGCGGGGGCGGATAGGAGGGGCCGGGTGCGGTCGTCGCCGCGGGTTCGGTGTCGTAGAAGGCCGCCGTGGGCTCTGTGCCGCCGTAGAAGCCGGATGCGGGTTCTGTGCTGTACCCCGATGCCGGTTCTGTGCTGTAGAAGTCCGCTGCCGCATCCGTGCCGGGCCGGGCGTGTTCCTGCGGCGGCGGCGGGGAGGGGCTGGGCCAGCGGTCCGACGACGGTTCGCTGGGCAGTGGCGGCACCGAGGGCTGCGGCGATACGGAGGAGTAGTCCAGGGTCGGTTCGACGTACGGCAGCTCGGCTGTCGGCGCGGCCGTCGGATCGGCGGCAGGGTCCGCGTACGTCGCGTACGTTCCCGTGACCGGCTCGGCGTACGTTCCGGCCACCGGCTCGGCGTACGTTCCGGCCACCGGCGCCGCGTACGTTCCGGTCGTCGGCTCCCCGTACGGTTCCGGCAGCGGTTCCACATACGACGGCACATACGACTGGGAGCCCGGCGATACGGCGCGATAGGCCGCGGAGATACCGGACTGGCTGCCGATCCCGAGCGGTTCGCCCCGCGTGGCGTCCAGCTCCGCGGTCTCACGTGCACGAGCGACGCCGGGAATCCGGCCCGCCCCCGGCAGCGGCGACTGGGCGGGATCCCGGGGACCGGTGGCCGGCTCCGCGGCGGACTTGGCGAGGCCCTCCGGCCGGATCAGCTCCATCAGCCGCTGGGAGACCAGCCGCCGCTGCCGCGGCGGGAGGAGCCGCAGGGACACCGCCGCGCCGACCGCGAGCAGGGTCAGCGCGTACAGCGTGGTCACCCAGGCGGCGGCCGGACGGCCCGCGTACAGGCCGTGCAGCAGACCCGCGAACCAGGCCGGGTACGCCAGGGTGTGGATCGCGCGCCACCGGCCGGCCACCTGGCCGGCCGGGGCGGTGAAGGCGCTGCGCAGGGCCCCCGTCACCCCCGCGATCACCATGAAGTACGCCGCGAGCGAGCCCAGCCCGATGAGTCCCGCCGCTCCGTGGACGCCGAGCCCGAACGGCACCAGCGCGCCGATCAGATCCGTGTGGTCGGCGGCGACCTTGAGTCCGATGTGCAGCACCAGGAAGCACAGGGAGGCGACCGCCGTGACACGGTGGACGGCCTGGGCGATCAGCCGGTGCCGCACCTCGAGGAGCACCCGGTCGGTGGCGATCAGCCCCCAGACGACGGAGGAGGACAGGGACACCAGCGTCAGCACGCCGGCTCCGAACTCCAGCAGCCCGCGCAGGTAACCCCCCGTGAGGAGGCCGAGCAGCGGGAGGAGGGCCACCGCGGCGAAGGCGACGGCGGTCAGGGCGGGCCTGGGCAGGCCGGAAGGTGCCTGTATGGAGCGGACAGTACGGTGAGGGGTCATGCGGGCGACTCCTGCGGTGCGAGGAAGGGGACCCGATTTCCGCATGCTAAGTGCCGCTAAGAAGATCGTCTGCTGGTTTCGTTATTTACTCCGCGTAAAGTTGGGATCAAACCGGGCAGCTCTGGGTAAAGTCAGGAGTTCATGGCTGCCTGCGACCCGTGCGGGGCCTGCGGTACCCTGACCCCATGCGTGCCGTACGCCTTCTGCTTAGCGGGCCGCGCTGATCAGTCCCTGCCGGTGACGAACCCGGCAGGAATCGGCGCGGCGTCCCCTCCTGTGCGAGGGGCCTTTTTGTTTCAGGGCAAGAGGGGTTCGTATCCGTGAGCAGAGACGACTGATGGAGCTTTGAGGACGATGAGCGAGACCAATTCCTCCCCCGCAGCCTCCGGCGCGGCAGGGGCCACCAACGAGGTGGCCGCGCCGCACCGTTACACGGCGGCCATGGCCGCCGACATCGAGGCGCGCTGGCAGGACTTCTGGGACGCGGAAGGCACGTACGAGGCGCCCAATCCGGTGGGCGACCTGGCGGGTGCGCCCGAGGTGGTGGCACGGCCGAAGAAGTACATCATGGACATGTTCCCGTACCCCTCGGGCGCGGGACTGCACGTCGGCCACCCGCTGGGCTATATCGCCACCGACGTCTTCGCCCGCTTCAACCGGATGACGGGCCACAACGTCCTGCACGCGCTGGGGTTCGACGCCTTCGGCCTGCCGGCCGAGCAGTACGCCGTACAGACCGGCACCCATCCGCGGGTCAGCACCGAGGCCAACATCGAGAACATGAAGGTCCAGCTGCGCCGGCTGGGTCTGGGCCACGACAAGCGCCGGTCGTTCGCGACGATCGACCCGGACTACTACAAGTGGACCCAGTGGATCTTCCTGCAGATCTTCAACTCCTGGTACGACGAGGAGCAGAAGAAGGCCCGGCCGATCGAGACCCTGGTCGAGCAGTTCGAGTCCGGGGAGCGCGCGACCCCCAACGGGCGCCCCTGGAGTGAGCTGAGCGCCACCGAGCGCGCCGACGTCCTGGGCGAGTACCGGCTGGCGTACGCCTCCGACGCCCCGGTCAACTGGTGCCCCGGCCTGGGCACCGTGCTGGCCAATGAGGAGGTCACCGCCGACGGCCGCTCCGAGCGCGGCAACTACCCCGTCTTCAAGGCCAAGCTGCGCCAGTGGAACATGCGGATCACCGCCTACGCGGAGCGGCTGCTGGAGGACCTGGACGCGCTGGACTGGCCCGAGGCCATCAAGCTGCAGCAGCGCAACTGGATCGGCCGCTCCGAGGGCGCCCGCATCGACTTCCCGGTCGGGGAGAACGAGAGCATCACGGTCTTCACGACCCGTCAGGACACGCTGTTCGGTGCCACGTACATGGTGCTGGCCCCCGAGCACAAGCTGGTCGACCGGATCGTCCCGGCCGCCTGGCCCGAGGGCACCCGCGAGGTGTGGACCGGCGGACACGGCACCCCGGCCGAGGCGGTCAACGAGTACCGCAAGCAGGCCGCCGCCAAGTCCGACGTCGAGCGCCAGGCCGAGGTCAAGGACAAGACCGGTGTGTTCACGGGTGCATACGCGACCAACCCCGTCAGCGGTGAGCGCATCCCGGTCTTCATCGCCGACTACGTGCTGATGGGGTACGGCACGGGCGCCATCATGGCCGTCCCGGCGCACGACTCCCGCGACTTCGCCTTTGCGCGCGCCTTCGAGCTGCCGATGCGCTGCGTGGTCGAGCCGAGCGACGGCCGGGGCACCGACCCGGCCACCTGGGACGACGCCTTCGACTCGTACGACGCGAAGATCGTCAACTCTTCGGGCCCGGACATCTCGCTGGACGGCCTGGGCGTCGTCGACGCCAAGGCGAAGATGACCGAGTGGCTGACCGCGCGCGGCATCGGCGAGGGCACCGTCAACTACCGGCTGCGCGACTGGCTGTTCAGCCGGCAGCGCTACTGGGGTGAGCCCTTCCCGATCGTCTACGACGAGGACGGTGTCGCCCATGCGCTGCCCGAGTCGATGCTGCCGGTCGAGCTGCCGGAGGTCGACGACTACGCACCGCGGACGTTCGACCCGGACGACGCGGACACCTCTCCCGAGACCCCGCTGTCCCGCAACGAGGACTGGGTCAACGTCGAGCTGGACCTGGGCGACGGCGTCAAGACGTACCGCCGCGAGACCAACACCATGCCCAACTGGGCGGGTTCGTGCTGGTACGAGCTGCGCTACCTGGACCCGCGCAATGACGAGAAGCTGGTCGAACCGGCTGTCGAGCAGTACTGGATGGGCCCGCGCGACGGTCAGCCGACTGGCGGTGTCGACCTGTACGTGGGCGGCGCGGAGCACGCCGTGCTCCACCTGCTGTATGCGCGCTTCTGGCACAAGGTGCTGTACGACCTGGGCCACATCTCCTCGTACGAGCCGTTCCACAAGCTGTTCAACCAGGGCATGATCCAGGCCTATGTCTACCGGGACAGCCGCGGCATCGCCGTTCCGGCCGCCGAGGTCGAGGAGCGGGACGGGAAGTACTTCTACCAGGGCGAACCCGTCAGCCGGACCCTGGGCAAGATGGGCAAGTCCCTGAAGAACGCCGTCACTCCGGACGAGATCTGCGGCGAGTACGGGGCCGACACGCTGCGGCTGTACGAGATGGCGATGGGCCCGCTGGACGTCTCCCGGCCGTGGGACACGCGCGCGGTGGTCGGCCAGTTCCGGCTGCTGCAGCGGCTGTGGCGGAACATCGTCGACGAGAACACCGGCGAGGTGACCGTCGTCGACACCGAGCCGGACGAGGCGACGCTGCGCGCGCTGCACAAGGCGATCGACGGTGTCCGGCAGGACATGGAGAACCTGCGCTTCAACACCGCCATCGCCAAGGTGACCGAGCTGAACAACTACCTGACCAAGGCCGCCGGCCCAGTGCCGCGGTCGGTCGCCGAACAGCTGGTGCTGCTGGTCGCGCCGCTGGCGCCGCACATCGCCGAGGAGCTGTGGCACAGGCTGGGACACGACACCTCGGTGGTCCACGAGGCGTTTCCGGCCGCCGACCCGGCGTACGTCGTCGAAGAGACGGTGACGTGCGTGGTGCAGGTCAAGGGCAAGGTCAAGGCGCGGCTGGAGGTGCCGCCGTCGATCGCCGGCGCGGAGCTGGAGAAGCTGGCCCTGGAGGACCCGGGCGTGCAGGGCGCGCTGGGCGGCGCCGCCGTCCGCAAGGTCATCGTGCGGGCGCCGAAGCTGGTCAACATCGTGCCCGCGTGAGGGGCCGCACAACGGACTGGGGGTAGTCCCCTACGGGCCGGTTGGGGGCTGACGAAGGAACCCGCGACCGGCCCCGTCCGTTTACGGTGGAGGGACGGACCTTCTTCGGTCCTCGTCGTCGTCGCGAAGGAGCGAGCGCCCATGGAAGCCGCCATCCTGATCCTGGCGTTGCTCTTCGTGGCCTTCGTCGTGCTGGGCGTCTATGTGACGGTGAAGGTGGTGGGGGCGGCGAAGCGCGGCGTGGACCGTACGGTCGGGCAGGCGCGGCGCACGGTCGAGGAGACCGCGCTCCGGGCCAAGCAGTACACCCGGCCCGGGCCGGTGGGGGAGCTGGCGCAGCTGCGGCTCTCGCTGCGTACGTCCATGCGGGCCACCCAGGATGCGCTGCAGACGGCGGCGCCGCAGGACGCGTCCTTGTCGGAGGCGCTCGGCCTGTTCCAGCGGCTGAGTGCGCACGGCCGCGAACTGGACGACGACCTCAAGCGGCTGGAGCGCGAGCCGGATCAGGGCAGGCTCGCGGCGCGGCTGCCGGAGCTCAGGGAGCGTGCGGAGCGGATCGTCCATCACGCGGATTCGCTGCGTTGGGCGGCGCAGGACCGGGCGCGGCAGTTCGCGGACGACGATCTGGCGAGTCTGGGGCGGCAGATCGAGGTCGAGGCGGGGGCGCTGCGGCACTGGAGCCCGGAATCGGGCGCGGGTGCGGGGGCCGGTGGGGCCGCCGGGAGCGGGGGACCGGGCGGGGACGCGAACGCGTCCTCGGCTTCGGACTCCCGTGCCACTTCCACGTCATCCGCCTGGCCGGATGTCTCGCAGCCGGACGCGGTGTCGCAGGAGCCGCCCGCCATCACCACGCGGGACCCGCGGCAGCAGACGGCATACCCCTGGCAGAAGGCCGGTCGTCCGGAGAGCACCACATGACGCGTGGATCATTGGGCGAGCCCGCACTGTCCCGTGCCGACCTGCCCCGATAACCTCCCAAGCATGTCCCGGCATGTCGCTATCGTCACCGATTCCACCGCCTACCTGCCCCAGGAGGTGATGGCGCGGCATGGCATCACCGCGGTTCCGTTGACCGTGGTGCTCGGCGACCGGGCGCTGGAAGAGGGCACCGAGGTGTCCGCCCGGTCCGTTGCCCAGGCACTGCAGCGCCGTATGCCGGTGACCACGTCGCGGCCGAGTCCGGAGACGTTCGCCGCCGCCTACCGGGCTGTCGCCGAGGCGGGCGCGGACGGCATCGTGTCGCTGCACCTGTCCGCCGAGATGTCCGGGACGTACGACGCGGCGGTGCTCGCGGCCCGTGAAGCGCCTGTTCCGGTGCGGGTGGTGGACACCGGGGTGATCGCCATGGCGCTCGGCTTCTGCGCGCTGGCGGCGGTGGAAGTCGCCGAGACAGGCGGCACGCTGGACGAGGCGGTGGCCGCGGCGGAAAAGCGGGCCGCGGGCACATCGGCGTACTTCTACGTCGACACCCTGGACTATCTGCGGCGCGGCGGCCGGATCGGGGCCGCGCAGGCGCTGCTCGGCTCGGCCCTCGCGGTCAAGCCCCTGTTGCAGCTGGACGGCGGCCGCATCGAACTGCTGGAGAAGGTCCGTACGGCGTCCAAGGCCATTGCCCGGCTGGAGGAGATCGTCGTGGAGCGGGCGGGAGCGGGCTCGGTGGACATCGCCGTGCACCACTTGGCCGCCGGTGACCGGGCCGCGCAGTTGGCGGACCGCTTGCGGGACCGGGTGCCGGGGCTGGCGGAACTCCACGTCAGCGAGGTGGGCGCGGTGATCGGGGCGCATACGGGGCCGGGGCTGCTGGGAGCGGTTGTCTCGCCGAGGTCCTGAGCCGGGGTGGTTTCCGCGGTGGCGCGGGCGGAGTCGTATGCGGAGTCGTATGCGGAGTCGTATGCGGAGTCGTATGTGGTGGCGTCTGACTGTGGGTAGCGGCTGCGGCTACGGTGCGTCACTCGCGCGAGTGACGGCGTTTTCCACAACTGGCAGGTTATGCCCAGGATTTGAGGCCTCGCAGCGGGGGCGCCGAATCGGCCCTACCGTCGGTCGGCATGGACACCCGATCACGTAACGTAACCAGTGGCCCGGGTCGAGCTCCGGGATCCGATCTGCGCGCCCGCCGTCGTCTCGGCGTCCGCCCTCGTCCAGCCGCGCGGCGTACGTGGCGCCCTGGGCGGCCGCGGGCTTCCGGGAGGACGGATCCCGCGGCGCTGCGCGATCGTGCCGCGGCTCTGTTCGCGGCCCCGACTCCCGCCCGCGGCGCGCAGGGAAGGCCCCCGAACGCTGCCCCCTCAGCGGCCACGGTCTCGCCGACGTGGGCTCGCGATCATGCCGATCGGTCAGACACCAGGAAGAAGGTCACGGCGGCTACGGATGCCACGGTGCTCGGGCACAGCGGGGTGCGCCAATCGGCCACTGCGGTGCGGGCGTTCGCGCCGTCGGCCCGGGGCAGTGGGCTGGGGACACTCGACAGAACACCCGACATGGACGAGCCGCCCTCGGACTTGGACACCTGGGGGTCCGGGAACCGTGACGCGCCTCTGGTCGAGCGGGCATCCCCTCCTGCACCGGGCAGCGACCGCAACCGTGGACGTGATCAGCGAGGCAGGCGCGAGGGGGCAGTGGCGCTTTCCGGCGAGCGCGGTGACCGGCCAGGACTGCCGACAGGACGGGATGCCTCCGGGAGTCCGGATCCACCGCGTGGCGATGCGGCCCGCGATGCGCCGGCGGCGGACGGGCCGTCCGGCAACGGCATGCCGTGGTACACCCGATGGCGGCTTGCCCTTCGGGAACGGCTGCCGCTGTGGGTGCAGTTGAGATGCGGCATCGAGCCGAGTGCCCTCGCCGCTCTGGTCGTCGTGCTGGTCCTCGCGGGAGCGTTCGCCGGGTATCACTACTGGACCGGCCGTCCACAGACCGTACGAGCTCCGGCGGCTGAGCCGGTGGCCGGCCCGGCGGAGCCAACTCCCTCGCCAGGGCCGCCGGCCACACCTGAGGTGGACCGCCGCATCGTGGTGGATGTGGCGGGCAAGGTCCGCAGACCGGGCATTCACCGGCTGCCGGCCGGTTCGCGGGTCGCCGACGCGCTCAGGGCGGCGGGCGGGGTGCGGCCGGGCACGGACACCCGCACACTGAACCGGGCTCGCCTTCTCATCGACGGCGAACAGGTCGTGGTCGGGGATCCGGGCATGGCAGCCAATGGACCCGGTGCATCCGGGCCCGGCGGCGCGAGTGGTGGTTCAGCGGGCACCTCGGGCGCGGCCGGGGGTTCTTCGACCGCGGCATCGAGCCCGATCAGCCTCAACTCCGCCACCGCTGAACAACTCGACGCGCTTCCCGGCGTCGGACCGGTCCTCGCCCAGCACATCCTGGACTACCGCAACCAGCACGGCGGTTTCGCCTCTGTCGACCAACTCCGGGAGGTCAATGGAATCGGCGATCGTCGCTTCGCGGATCTGCGACCTCTTGTGCGGCCATGATCCGGCCCGACGCTCACGCCGTCTCCGGTCACCGCCTTGGCGCATCCGACCCGCACCAGGAAGGCCCCACCGACCTTCGGCTCGTCCCGCCGGCCCTGTCGGCCTGGGCCGCGGCGGCCCTGGCCCTCGGAGCGTCCCCTGGCTGGGCAGCCGTCGCTACGGCCCTGTGTCTGGCCGCAGCGGCGGCGCTCATGATCCGGCGAATTCGACGCCGAGCCCCGGACAGGGAGCACGGCAGGCGCCGCGGCCGTCCGCTACGGCCGCTTCCGAGCGTCGCCGGGGATCCCGGGCGCGACGCCGGTACGGGGCCGGTGACCGCGGACGTGACAGACAGCCGACTCGATCCCACAGGGGCCGACGACAGCCGAGGCGGCGGGCCTGGCGGGGCCGCCACCAGGCCCATGGTTGTCGCGGCGTCCCTGCTCTGCGCCGCGGCGGCCGTCGCTTCGGCCGCTCTCCAGGCGGCCGACGTGCGCCGGGGTCCGCTTCCGGAGCTGGCCAGGCAGCACGCCCCGATCACGGTGGAGCTGACCGTGACGGGTGATCCGCGGCTCACACGACCACGGGTGCTCGGCGCGCAACGTGCGCCTGCCGCAGTCGTCTTGGAGGCCGAGGCACGGCGCGTGGTGTACCCGGGCCGGGGCGCCCACGGTGGCGCGGTGATCACGACCCGTACGCCTGTACTGGTTGTGGTGCAACAGCGCGGCTCGCCCGGGCCTGGCTTCAGCGACCGTGACAGCGGGGGCGCCAACGGGTTGGTTACGGCTCGGGGTGATGCCGCGCGCGGGATGCCGTATGCCGAGGGCGCGACGGGCCGTCAAGTCCGGCCGGGTAAGGCATGGCTGGGGCTGTTGCCCTCCACGCGGCTGCGCCTGCACGCCAAGGCGGTCCCCCCGATGCCGGGCGGTGACGGACACATCGCCGCCGTGCTGCGCGTGACGGGCAGCGGCCCACCGACGGTCATCGGGCGACCGACACTCCTGCAACGCACCGCCGGTCACCTCCGCGCCGGGCTGCGCGAGGCGACCAACGGCCTTGCCCCCGACGCCCGCGCCCTATTGCCCGGCCTGGTGGTCGGCGACACCTCGCGCATGCCGTCCGACCTCGAAGACGCCTTCCGCGCCACCGATATGGCGCATCTGACCGCGGTGAGCGGTGCCAATCTCACCATCGTCCTCGCCTTGCTCATCGGGCCGCCGCAGCTTGCCCTGCGCGCCGAGCGGCGTGGACTGGCGCCGCGTCTCGGCATCCCGCTGCGCACCACCGCGCTGCTCGGCGGCTTTCTCACGCTCGCGTTCGTGGTCGTATGCCGACCGGAGCCGAGCGTGCTGCGGGCGGCCGCCTGCGGGCTTGTGGCGCTGCTCGCCATCGCCACGGGCCGCCGCAGATCCCTGCTGCCCGCCCTTTCCGCGGCCGTCCTGCTGCTCGTGCTCTACGACCCGTGGCTGGCTCGCTCCTACGGCTTTCTGCTCTCCGCGCTGGCGACGGCCGCGCTGCTGACGATCGCTCCGCGCTGGAGCGCGGCCCTGCAGCGCCGCCGCGTGCCGCCCCGGCTCGCCGAGATACTGGCGGCCGCCGGGGCCGCACAGTTGGTCTGCGCACCCGTCGTCGCCGTACTGGCCGCGCGCGTCAGCCTCATCGCCGTGCCATGCAATCTCCTGGCGGAGTTGGCCGTCGCACCCGCCACCGTCCTCGGCTTCGCGGCCCTGGCGGCAGCGCCGTTGGCCATGCCCCTCGCCAGGGGGCCGGCCTGGCTGGGCGGTTGGCCGGCTGAGTGGATCGCGGGCATCGCCCGGACCGGCGCGGCCCTGCCCGGTGCCGAGGTTGACTGGCCGGGCGGCTGGACCGGCGGCCTGCTGCTTGCCGCCACCACGGCTGCCGTCGTGCTCGCCGCACCCCGGATGCTGCGCCACCCGTGGCTGTGCGCCGCATGCGCGCTGCTCCTCTTGCTGGCCGTCTTGCGCCCCGCCCCGCTGCCGCGGCTGCTCACCGGATGGCCGCCCCCTGGCTGGCGGTTCGCGGTCTGCGACGTGGGCCAGGGCGACGCGCTGGTGCTCCCCGCGGGCAGCGGCACGGCTCTCGTCGTGGACGCCGGCCCCGACCCCGCGCTCGCCGACCGCTGCCTGCGGGATCTGGGCATCACCCGTATCCCCCTGATCGTGCTCACTCACTTCCACGCCGACCATGTGGCCGGTCTGCCGGGGGTGTTACGGGGCCGCGCGGTCGGCGCGATCGAGACCACGACGCTCGACGACCCGTACGACCAGTTCGAGTTCGTACACCGGACGGCGTCGGGCGCGGGCATCCCCGTGGTCCGTACCGCGCCGGGGCAGCGACGGCTCGGCCCGCTCACCTGGCGGGTCCTGTGGCCCCCGCCGGCGGGGAGCTCCTCGGCGGCCGCCGGCCTGGACGGGGCGAACGATGCCAGCGTGACACTCCTGGTCCAGACGGCGAGGCTCACCCTGCTGCTCCTGGGCGACTTGGAACCGCCGGCCCAGCAGCGGCTGCTGGCGTCCGTCCCCGATCTGCCGCCGGTGGACATCCTCAAAGTCGCCCACCACGGCTCGGCTTATCAGGACCCCCAGTTGCTGCGCCGGGTTCGCCCCCGCCTGGCGCTGATCAGTTGCGGTGCGGACAACCCGTATGGACATCCCTCGCCGCGCACCGTCGCCGCACTCCGGGCGCGCGGCGCCACCGTGCTGCGCACCGACACCGACGGGGCGATCGCCGTGACCGGCGGCGGCCCGGCGACCCCGCTCGGCGCGGCGGTCAGGGGCGGCACACCTATCCCGTGAGGCCTGCCGGTTATCCCGTGAGGCCTGCCGGTCGATACACGGCCGGCACCGCTTTCACCCTCGTTACGGGCCTGGCCGCCGAGCCGCCCCCAGGCCTCGGACGCGGCCCGTAGGACACCATCGGCGGAGGCGCTACTCGGCCTCGCGCCAGCCCTCGTACTCCTCCGCGAACGCGTCCAGTGCCGACGCGTCCAGCCGCCCCTCCGGGTCCTCGACTATCACGAGCCACTGTGCGTCCTCGGCGTCGTCCTCCCCGGCGAGCGCCTCCCGAACGAGACGGGGATCCTCAGCGAGGCCGAAACGGCTCACGGCCTCCTCGGCTGCTTCCTCCGCCACATCCCGGTCGGGCAGCACCAGTACATGTCGCGTATCGCTCACCCGCACATTGTGGGGCATGCGCCGGGGGCTGTCGGACCCGCATGGGATGCTGGACCGCGATGGCCAGGAAGAACTCGACCGACGACCCGCTCGCCCCCGTCACGCTCGCCGTGGGCCAGGAAGACCTGCTCCTCGACCGGGCCGTGCGGCAGGTGATCGCGGCGGCGCGGGCCGCCGACGCGGACACCGACGTACGCGACCTCACCCCCGACGCCCTGCAGCCCGGCACGCTCGCCGAGTTGACCAGCCCGTCGCTGTTCGCCGAGCGCAAGGTCGTGATCGTCCGCAACGCACAGGATCTGTCCGCGGACACGATCAAGGACGTCAAGGCGTATGTGTCCGCCCCGGCCGAAGAGATCACGCTTGTGCTCGTACACGCGGGCGGGGCCAAGGGCAAAGGGCTGCTGGACGCCGCCCGGAAAGCCGGGGCCCGCGAGGTCGCCTGCCCGAAGATGACCAAGCCGGCCGACCGCCTGGCCTTCGTACGGTCCGAGTTCCGCACCGCCGGCCGCTCGGCAACCCCCGAGGCCTGCCAGGCTCTCGTCGACGCGATCGGCAGCGATCTGCGCGAACTGGCCAGTGCCTGCGCGCAGCTGGCCGCCGATGTGGAAGGCACCATCGACGAGGCGGTCGTGGCGCGCTACTACACGGGCCGCGCCGAGGCGTCGAGCTTCACCGTGGCCGACCGGGCCGTCGAGGGCCGGACGGCCGAGGCGCTGGAAGCGCTCCGCTGGGCGATCGCCACCGGCGTCGCCCCCGTCCTGATCACCAGCGCCCTCTCCCAGGGGGTCAGGGCCATCGGCAAGCTCGCCTCCGCGCCGCGCGGGATGCGGCCGGCCGACCTCGCCCGCGAGCTGGGCATGCCGCCCTGGAAGATCGACCGGGTGCGCCAGCAGATGCGGGGCTGGTCGGCCGACGGGGTGTCGGTGGCGCTGCGGGCGGTGGCGGATGCGGACGCCGCGGTCAAGGGCGGCGGGGACGATCCGGAGTACGCGCTGGAGAAGGCCGTGGTGGCCGTGGCCCGAGCCGCCCGCCCTGCCCGCCGGTACTGACCCTGGCCGACCCGTACGGGCAGCGCCTGCTCCTGAGCGGCAGCCCCCGTACTCAGCAGTCTCAGCAGGCGCCGTACGACAAAGGTCCCGGCCGTCCTGGGGAAGTGGACGGTACGGGACCTTCGTCACTTTTCTGTGCGCCGCACCCGCGTGGCGAACGCAGGCCGCGTGCGGCGCGATGCAGCTGTGCAGTCGGAACTGCGAGGTGGTGCCGGTACGGAGCGGGTGAGAGGGACCGCTGTGTCCTTAACCGGCGGATGGGGCCTTGGTCAGCCCCGTGACCGTGAGGTCAGCCCTTGAGGGTGGCGACCCGCTGAGCCAGCGCCGACTTCTTGTTGGCGGCCTGGTTCTTGTGGATCACGCCCTTGCTGACGGCCTTGTCGAGCTTGCGGGAGGCCTCGCGAGCGGCCAGGGTGGCCTTCTCGACGTCGCCGGCCGCGACGGCCTCACGGGTCTTGCGGATCGCGGTCTTGAGCGAGGACTTGACGGCCTTGTTGCGCAGGCGCGCCTTCTCGTTCGTCTTGTTCCGCTTGATCTGGGACTTGATGTTCGCCACGAAAGAGCCTTTGCGCTTCTGTTGGATGTGGTGCGCGCCACGTGCGGATGACGGCACGAGGCGCAGTGGACCAGGTTACCAGCAGGCCCCAGTGGCCACCGAACCGGACCATGGCCGCCGCTCATGGGACCATGGAGGGGACTATCACCGCGTTCCGCCTAGACACAGGACCCTGCGTGCCCGCGACTATCAATGTGCCGGAGCCGAGCCGTACCGACCCGGCGCTGATCCGCAACTTCTGCATCATCGCGCACATCGACCACGGCAAGTCGACGCTCGCCGACCGGATGCTGCAGCTCACCGGCGTGGTCGAGCAGCGGCAGATGCGCGCTCAGTACCTCGACCGCATGGACATCGAGCGCGAGCGCGGCATCACGATCAAGTCTCAGGCGGTCCGGCTGCCCTGGGCGCCGACCACCGGTGAGGGTGCGGGTACCACCCACATCCTCAACATGATCGATACGCCGGGCCACGTCGACTTCACCTATGAGGTCTCCCGCTCCCTCGCCGCCTGCGAGGGCTGCATCCTGCTCGTTGACGCCGCCCAGGGCATCGAGGCGCAGACCCTCGCCAACCTCTATCTGGCGCTGGAGCACGACCTCACGATCATCCCGGTCCTCAACAAGATCGACCTGCCGGCCGCCCAGCCCGAGAAGTACGCCGCCGAGCTGGCCCACATCATCGGCTGCGACCCCTCCGACGTGCTCAAGGTCTCCGCGAAGACCGGCGAGGGCGTGAACGAGCTGCTCGACGAGGTCGTCAGGCTTGTCCCGGCCCCGGTCGGGGTGAAGGACGCCCCCGCCCGCGCGATGATCTTCGACTCGGTCTACGACGCCTACCGCGGTGTCGTGACGTATGTGAAGGTCGTCGACGGGCAGCTCAGCAAGCGCGAGCGCATCAAGATGATGTCCACCGGCGCCGCGCACGAGCTGCTGGAGATCGGCACCAACTCGCCCGAGATGACCCCGTCCGACGGCCTGAGCGTCGGCGAGGTGGGCTATCTGATCACCGGTGTGAAGGACGTCCGCCAGTCCAAGGTCGGCGACACGATCACCCAGCTCACCAAGGGCGCCGAGGAGCCGCTCGGCGGCTACAAGGACCCGAAGCCGATGGTGTTCTCGGGCCTGTACCCGCTGGACGGCTCGGACTACCCCGAGCTGCGCGACGCCCTCGACAAGCTCCAGCTCAACGACGCCGCCCTGGTCTACGAGCCGGAGACCTCCGCCGCCCTCGGCTTCGGTTTCCGCGTCGGCTTCCTGGGGCTGCTGCACCTGGAGGTGGTCCGCGAGCGCCTGGAGCGCGAGTTCGGGCTGGACCTGATCGCCACCGCGCCCAACGTGATCTACCGGGTGGAGATGGAAGACGGCACCGAGCACACCGTCACCAACCCGAGTGAGTTCCCCAGCGGCAAGATCGCGACAGTCCACGAGCCGGTCGTACGGGCCACCATCCTGGCCCCGAGCGAGTTCATCGGCGCGATCATGGAGCTGTGCCAGAACCGTCGAGGGACGCTGCTCGGCATGGACTACCTCTCCGAGGACCGCGTCGAGATCCGCTACACCCTCCCGCTCGCCGAAGTCGTCTTCGACTTCTTCGACCAGCTGAAGTCCAAGACCCGCGGCTACGCCTCGCTCGACTACGAGCCCACCGGCGAGCAGACCTCCGACCTGGTCAAGGTCGACATCCTGCTGCACGGCGACAAGGTCGACGCCTTCTCCGCGATCACCCACAAGGACAAGGCGTACGCGTACGGCGTGCGGCTCGTCGCCAAGCTGCGCGAGCTCATCCCGCGGCAGAACTTCGAGGTGCCGATCCAGGCGGCCATCGGCTCCCGCGTCATCGCCCGTGAGACCGTCCGCGCCATCCGCAAGGACGTTCTCGCCAAGTGCTACGGCGGTGACATCTCCCGTAAGCGGAAGCTGCTGGAGAAGCAGAAGGAAGGCAAGAAGCGGATGAAGATGGTCGGCAGCGTGGAGGTCCCGCAGGAGGCCTTCATCGCCGTGCTGTCCTCCGACTCCGACGGCAGCGACTCCAAGGCCAAGAAGTAGCGCGGGCAAGGTCAAGAAGCGGAAGGCGCCCGCTCCCTGTGCGGGGCGGGCGCCTTCGCCGGTTTCCGGGAGATGCCCGCTGATACGAGAATTCCGCCGTCGCTCAGGCATCCGAGTGATTGCGGAGAAAAACCGGCGTTCGCTGTTTCTCCAGGCAGAAACCGGCCGTTCCGCACGGCAGAGTGGTGTCCGGGCCTGGCGGGCCGTCCGGGACGGCGCGAGCGGCGACCGCGCAGGGCGCCGCACCGGAGCGGCAGCGGGTCCGGCATATCGTGCCGGGCCCGCTTCCAGTCGATTGAGGCGGTCTGTTCGCCGATGCGCAATCTCCGCTTCGAGACGGGGCGAAAGAGAAGGTTGCAGCCCCTTACGTAAGGGGGAAACGGCCTCTACCCTGATGCCTGCCTGAAGGTTACTCGCCAGTTAAACAACTCCCGGCCAGTCCCAGCACTGCCGAGGGCCACGGAGGAAGTCGTGAGCAACACGCAGACGTTGATCGAGAACCGGCCGCCTTCCGTGGCGACGCTCTTCCTCGAGCGGGTCGAAGCCACGCCCGAGAAGGAGGCCTACCGCTACCCGGTGCCCGCGGCGTCCGGCCAGGGTCCCGACGAGTGGCGCTCGCTCAGCTGGGCCCAGGCCGCCAAACGCGTCTTCGCCCTGGCCGCCGGCCTCATTGAGCTGGGCGTACGGCCCGAGGAGCGGGTCGCGGTCGCCGCCGGCACCCGGGTGGAATGGATCCTGGCCGACCTCGGCATCCTCTGCGCCGGTGCCGCCACCACGACCGTCTACCCGAGCACCAACGCCGAGGAGACCGCGTACATCCTCGCCGACTCCGGCAGCCGGGTGCTGTTCGCCGAGGACGCCGAGCAGCTGGCCAAGGCCCGTGAGCGCCGCGCCGAGCTGCCCGAGCTTGCGTACGTCGTCGTGTTCAACGAGGCCGACGCCCGGCCGGCCGAGGGCGACCCGGAGGGCTGGGTGCTCTCCCTCGCCGAGCTGGAACGGCGCGGCGCCGCCCATCTGGAAGGCAGCCCGGAGGCCGTCAAGAAGCGCGTCGCGGCCATCACCGCGGAGCAGCTGGCCACGCTGATCTACACCTCCGGCACCACCGGCCGCCCCAAGGGCGTACGGCTGCAGCACGACTGCTGGGCGTACATGGCCCGCGCCATCGAGTCCACCGGACTGGTCACCGCGGACGATGTGCAGTACCTGTGGCTGCCGCTGGCCCACGTCTTCGGCAAGGTGCTGACCGCCGGGCAGATCGGCGTCGGTCACGTCACCGCCGTCGACGGCCGCATCGACAAGATCATCGAGAATCTGCCGGTGGTCCGGCCGACCTACATGGCCGCCGTGCCGCGCATCTTCGAGAAGGTCTACAACGGGGTCGCGGCCAAGGCCCGGGAGGCCGGCGGCGCCAAGTACAAGATCTTCCAGTGGGCGGCCGGAGTCGCCCGCGAGTACGCCAAGGTCACGCAGGACAACTTCCGCCGCACCGGAGCCGCGTCCGCGCCCTTCGGCCTCGCCACCAAGCACGCGATCGCCGACAAGCTCGTCTACGCCAAGCTGCGCGAGGCCTTCGGCGGCCGGCTGCGGGCCTGCGTCTCCGGCTCCGCCGCCCTCGCCCCCGACATCGGCTACTTCTTCGCCGGCGCGGGCATCCACATCCTCGAGGGCTACGGCCTGACCGAGTCCAGCGCCGCCAGCTTCGTCAACCCGGGTGAGGCGTACCGCACGGGCACCGTCGGCAAGCCGCTGCCCGGCACGGAGGTACGGATCGCGGACGACGGCGAGATCCTGCTGCGCGGCCCCGGCATCATGCAGGGCTACCACGGCCTGCCGGAGAAGACGGAAGAAGTCCTGGAGTCCGACGGCTGGTTCCACACCGGTGACATCGGCGAGCTGTCGGTGGACGGCTATCTGCGGATCACCGACCGGAAGAAGGACCTGATCAAGACGTCGGGCGGCAAGTACATCGCGCCGGCCGAGGTCGAGGGCCAGTTCAAGGCGGTGTGCCCGTTCGTCTCCAACATCCTGGTGCACGGCGCCGACCGGAACTTCTGCACGGCTCTGATCGCCCTGGACGAGCCCACGGTCCTGGGCTGGGCCAAGGATCACGGGCTGGACGGCAAGCCGTACTCCGAGGTCGTCGCCTCCAAGGAGGTCGAACAGCTGATCAGCGGCTATGTGGCCCGGCTCAACGAGGGCCTGCAGCGCTGGCAGACGATCAAGAAGTTCCGGATCCTGCCGCGTGACCTCGACGTCGAGCACGGTGAGCTGACACCGAGCCTCAAGCTCAAGCGGCCGGTGGTGGAGCGCGAGTACAGGCATCTCATCGACGAGATGTACGAGGGCACGCGCGAGGCGTAGGTGGGCCGGCCGCCCGGCGCGCGGTGTGCGTGTCCGGGCGGTCACCCCGTCGAGTTCGGTGACTCGGCGCTCATGGACGGGCCCTGTCTGTCACGCTAGGCGCCGTGGGATCCATTCCGATCCAGCGGGAGACCGGTTCCCGCCCTGCGCACTACCCGGCCGCCGGCACGGCCGGGACAGCCTGTGAGCTGCCCCGGCCCGCCGTCTCGCGCATCAGCCTGCCCGGGAACTCCCTCGCGCCCGGCACCGCCCGCCGGTTCGTACGTGCCGCGCTCGCCGAGTGGGCGGCGTGCGGGCAGGCACTGCCCGCCGCCGACCGGATCACCGAACGGCTCGCGGAGGACGCGGCCCTGCTCGTCAGCGAGCTGGTCACCAACGCCGTGGTGCACGCGGGCACAGACGTCGACCTGCTCTGCCGGCTCGCCGACGGCGATGCGTCGGAGGGCGAGGCGGAGGGCCTGGTGGTGGAGGTCTCAGACCACCATCCCGCGCGGCCCGTGCACGGCGGGCCGCAGCCGCCAGGGGAGTACGGCCGGGGGCTTCAACTCGTCGGCGCGCTCGCGGAGGCCTGGGGGGTCAGCTACCGCCGCGGGCTGAAGACCGTGTGGTTCCGGCTCCCCATGGCCATCTCCGCGGAGACAAACGTTTCCGCGTCGCTGCCCGCCTTCTCCGTGGAACCGGACGTGGCGCCTCTCGCCGACCCACCCGGATTCGCCCCGAAGCTGCCCGGCCGGCGAGAGGCGGATCCCGACTGGGCGGGCGGCGTCGGTTCCGGTGCCCTGTCCTTCCTCGCCGAGGCGTCCGACCTGCTCTCCGGGCAATTCGACGAGGACAAGGTGGCAGCGCTGGCCGTACAGCTGCTCGTACCGCGCCTGGCCGACTGGTGCGCGGTCTGGTTCGACGACGAGGGCGGGCGCGCGCCGACACCGCCGAGGCTCGCCCGGGTCTGGGATGCCAACGAAAGCCGTACCGAGAGGCTGCGGGCGGCGCTGGAGGACCTTCCCCCGGGCCTTGAGACGCTCCCGGCCGCGGTGGGCAGCCGTCCGGTGCCCTGGCCGTGGCCTGTCCTGCCGCCTGAGGAGGACGAGTACGCCGCGTTGCCACCCCGTGGCGACGGCGGCGCGGCGCTCGCCTGCCGGCTCGTCGCGGGCGGCCGGTGCGTCGGCACCCTTCTGCTGGGACGGGCGGGTCTCGTCCGGTTCCCCGACGACGTGACGATGCTGATCGAGGACTTCGCGCGGCGGGTCGCCCTCGCGGTGCTCGCTGCCCGCCAGTACACCCGGCAGGCCACCACCAGCCTGGTGCTCCAGCGGAGCCTGCGGCCGAGCAGTGTCGCCGTCATCCCGGGCGTCGACACCGAGGTGGTGTACGAGCCGGCCGAGGGCGCCTGGGCGGGCGGCGACTTCTACGACGTCTTCCAGGCCGGGGACGGGCGATGGTGCTTCGCCCTCGGCGACGTATGCGGGAACGGCCCGGAGGCGGCGGTCGTCACCGGCCTGGTCCGGCCCTGGCTGAAGCTGCTGGCCCACGAGGGCTACCGCGTGGCGGAGGTCCTGGACCGGCTCAACCGCATGCTCGTCGACGACGCCACACAGGCGACGGAGGCCGCGGCGGCGGCGGTTGCGGCCGCGGGCGGGCGCGCGTCGGCGGACGCCGGGCAGGTCCGCTTCCTGTCCCTGCTCTACGGGGAGCTGCGGCCGGTCGCGGAGGCGGGCGGCGGCGGCCTGCGGTGCACGCTGGCCAGCGCGGGCCATCCGCTGCCGCTGCTGCTCCGCCCGGACGGCCAGGTCCGGGCCGCGGCGGAGCCGCAGGTGCTGCTGGGTGTGCTGGAGCAGACGGCGTACGAGAGCCAGACCTTCGACCTGGCATCGGGCGACACGCTGCTGTGTGTGACGGACGGGGTGACGGAGCGGCGCTGCGGTGCCCGCCAGTTCGACGACGGGGACGGGCTGGCGACGGCGCTGGCGGGGTGCGCGGGCCTGGACGCCTCGGCCATCGCCGACCGGATCCGCCGCGCGGCCCACGACTTCGGTACGACACCACCGGATGACGACCTTGCGCTCTTGGTCCTCCAAGCGCGCTGACCCTGCCCTCGCCGGGCGGGCCGCTCCGCGGATGCTTCGCCGGGCGGGCCGCTCTGTGGATGCTTCGCCGGGTGGGCCGTTCGATGCGGCCTGCGCGTCGGCGCCCGGCCGGGCGCTTCTCGTCCACCCGCCTCTGTACCACGTTGCCCGCGCCCGGTGGCCCGGCCGACGTTGCCTGCGCCCGGGGGGTGCTGCGCGGTCCTCGCGCGGTGCACCTTCGGCGCTGCCAGCGCCTTGATCCGGCGCTTCGCATCGGAATTTCCCGCCGACCCGCCCCGAGCAGGGGCGGGTCGGCGGGGTCGCGCCGCAGGCGCGGTATGTGGTGCGCCGGCTTGGGCGCCGGCTCTCGGCCGGTGGCCGCTCTGCGCTGCCCGCGCCCGGGGTTCTGCGCGGTCCTCGCGCGGTGCACCTTCCGCGCCTACAGCGCATTGATCCGGCGTTCGCGCCCAGGATCGGAAGCCGCGCCGGAGGCGCAGGGCGGCGTCTGCGGCGAGCGGAATGACGGACAATGGGCCGTATGCCATCCGCACTGCCCGACGGTGAGCCCATGCCCGACGACGGGGCGCTGCCCGAGCACGCGCTCGTCGGGGCGGCTCAGCGACCGCTCGGTTTCTATCTGCACGTCCCGTACTGCGCCACCCGCTGCGGCTACTGCGACTTCAACACCTACACCGCCAGTGAGCTGCGCGGATCCGGTGGTGCGCTGGCCTCACGGGACAACTACGCCGAGACCCTGGTCGAGGAGATCCGGCTCGCGCGCAAGGTGCTCGGCGACGACCCGCGGAAGGCCGAAACCGTCTTCGTCGGCGGCGGGACGCCCACCCTCCTCGCCGCGGGCGATCTCGTGCGGATGCTGAACGCCATCCGGGACGAGTTCGGCTTCGCCGAAGACGTGGAGATCACCACTGAGGCCAACCCCGAGTCGGTGGATCCCCGCTGTCTCGCCGAGCTGCGCGAAGGCGGCTTCACCCGGATCTCCTTCGGTATGCAAAGCGCCCGGCAGCACGTGCTGAAGGTCCTCGACCGCACCCACACCCCCGGTCGCCCCGAGGCATGCGTGGCGGAGGCCCGCGCCGCCGGCTTCGAGCATGTGAACCTGGACCTGATCTACGGGACACCGGGGGAGTCCGACGACGACTGGCGGGCCTCGCTGGACGCGGCGATCGGCGCCGGGCCCGACCACATCTCGGCGTACGCGCTCATCGTCGAGGAGGGCACCCAGCTGGCGCGCCGCATCCGGCGCGGTGAGGTGCCGATGACCGACGACGACGTGCACGCGGACCGCTATCTGATCGCGGAGGAGCGGCTTTCGGCCGCGGGCTTCCAGTGGTACGAGGTCTCGAACTGGGCCAGGACCCGCAGCGGCCGATGCCGCCACAACGAGCTGTACTGGACAGGCGCCGACTGGTGGGGCGCCGGACCCGGGGCGCACAGCCACGTCGGCGGCGTGCGCTGGTGGAACGTAAAGCACCCCGGCGCGTACGCCCAGGCGCTCGGCGACGGCCGTTCCCCGGGCGCCGGCCGCGAGGTGCTGTCGGCGGAGGACCGCCGGGTCGAACGGATCCTGCTGGAGCTGCGGCTTGCCGACGGCTGCCCGCTGGACCTGCTCGCCCCCGAGGGCGCGCGGGCCGCGGAACGCGCCCTCGCCGACGGCCTGCTCGAGCCCGGCCCGTACGCGCAGGGCCGTGCCGTACTCACGCTCCGCGGGCGACTGCTCGCCGACGCCGTCGTGCGCGACCTCGTCGACTAGTGCCGCGTCAGCC